>JAUWMK010000297.1 GCA_030613185.1 Promethearchaeum sp. | reverse complement strand
GTTTTTCTGGAAGCCAGTCCTGGAATTAGTGATTTTATTCCTCCAGTAAATCCTGCAAAATAATGGGGTTCAACGCTATTAATTGTAATTATATCATCAGATTCCAATAAAATTTTATTTACTGCAACTTCTGTGCCATTTTTAGTTTCTCCTAAAGAGATAAGTTTTTCATTATTATCACAATCATGGATAATTACTTTATCTCCCTCAATAGCACCAGTAAACTTAACTGGATCAATAAAATCAGGAAATTTGTGTGTTCCGGTAGCAATAACAAAATTAGTAGGTTTTATTAAAATTCCAGCGCTCCGTAAAAGATTTACAATTTTTACTGTTGGCGTAGATCGGTCATGGTCATTTACAATGATAAGCGAATTTTCTCCAAAAGATTCAAGTTTTTGTAGAATAGTTATAAGATCATTATCTGGAATCTTTTTTCCAAATTTTGGTTTGATAATTTTAATTCCAGGAGAATTTTTTAGTTTTAGTCGCTTGTAAAATGAATGAAGTGACAATTCTTTCTCTGCCATTAATTTCTCTCTAGCCTCTATTTTAAAATAAGGATTTAAAGTCTTTATTAATTTATATATATGCACTCATTATTCACAAAGTTCTAAAACTAACTAAATAAAAAAAAATTAAAAATTAGATTTATTTTTGTGCAAAAACGGGTTCTCCATGCTTTTTTGCAATAAAAAACAATGGAATTAACGCGAAAAGAACTATTACTCCTTCAAAAAGGAATATTTCTGGAGTTGGAATAAAACCAGTGGTTCCAAATTCATCTATAGTAGGAATCCCATAATTTTTAATGACAGCACTACCAATCATAGGTCCAAAAATCATCGGAATTGCTACATAGAATATCATACGAATACCCTGGAATTTTCCCCGATCCTGTTCTGGAAGTAAGTCTTGTATCCATGAATTTAGTATAATCATATTTATCATCCCAGAAGAGAGGCTAAAAATCATTACAATGAAAATAGGTAACATTCCCCTCGTAAAATAGAATATGATGGAAAATATTGAGTGTATAATGATTGCTGTAAATAACATCTTTTTACGATGAAAACGATGGCTATACATTCCATAAACTACAGAAGCGATAGCTACAATTAATATCACGCCTCCCCCGACTATACTCATTTCTTCCTTTGAAAATTCAAGAAAATTTTCAATATAAATAAAGAGAAAAGGACCTGAGATTTGTGAAGCAATGCCAACAAGTGCCATGTGAAGCAATAGGAGATAGAGTATCGGGTTTTTTTTCACAGTTTCTGGTTTGAATGTTAAAATTAGATCTTCCATAAAACGTTTTTTTGGTTGATTCTGTTCTTCCAAAGATATAGGAGATTCTTGAATCTGCATTCCAACAAAAAGCCCTGTGATGGTAACAATACCACCCATTAAATAAAAGAAGACTGAAAATCCCCATGCTTCAATGATGAAACCAGAAGCACCGATAGCAATTAAATTAGCAATGAGTGCTCCCATTGAGATTATTCCTTGAACTCGGCCACGATTTGTTTTATCAGTAGTATCGGTAATCCATGCATTAAAGGATGCATCATAAGCTGTAGATCCAAAGAAAGTCATAACCGCATCTAAAAAGATTACCATAACCACTGCTACACTGATATTTTGGATTAACTCCACCATAGGAAAGATGGCAGTGATTACCCCCCATAAAATATATCCGAAAAGTATGAAAACTTTTCTTCTTCCCATTTTCAAGCGTGTTCTATCACTCAAAACTCCAATAAAAATGGTAGTAAGGGTTGCAGTAATTGCAGAAATTGCTACCATCCAAGCAATAGGAGTAGGATCTGTAGTAATTTCATCATACACAAAGACATTAAACCAAGTGTTTTCTATCGCCCATGCAATTTCCCCAACTATAGCTAAGGTAACGATAGTAAACCATGTTTGATGAGATAACTTTGTTACTTTTTTTTCTTTAAAAACATCTTTGTTCCTTGTTTCTTCTTCGCTAGTTTCTATTTTTTCTTCAATTTTACTCATTTTTCTCATCTTTTTTATTTGTTAGGTATTATAAAAATAATTGATTAATTTTCATCTTCATATAAGGTTTTATGGAGATTTTTAAGCCATTCTGGTTCTAATTTTATGACTTCACGGTCATATGAAATCAAACCATTGATTTCTTGTTCTACATCGGTAGTTTGCGTATAAACTGCTGCACTTAAACCTTTTTTAATTAGTGGTTTCAATTCTTTTATTAATTGGGAATATTTTTTTTTCAATTCCGATTTCGATTTTAATTTTCGATACCCCCATTTTTTTCGTTTGGTTATCCAAGTATGTTCCTGAATTTCTAAACCAAACCCACCAAATTCACTTAATCCCAAACTTCTCTTTTTATTTGATTCTATTTTTGGGACATCTGGTCCAGGATAACGATGAATCGTATTAATATCTCCACATTTATAATCTACCCAACCGCTTGCACTATCGATTAACCTGGTTTCATCGATCGATCGTAAATATTCAGTGACTTCTTTTGTCTGAAATTGACCCCATCCTTCATTAAAGGGAACCCATACAACAATACTTGGGCAATTGAATAATGATGAAACAGTTTGTTTTAATTCATGATAGAAGTTTTGTTGGTTGCTTTTCTCCATTCGACCTGTCCACCATGCTTTTTTAAAAATCATAGCAACAAACATCTGAAAACCCCAATTCCAATTAACGTAAACACCTCCAGAAGGAATGTCTTGCCAAACTAAAAGTCCAAGTTTATCACAATGATAATACCACCGCGCAGGTTCGATTTTGAGATGTTTTCGCACCATGTTATATCCCATCGCCTTTGTAGTTTCTAGATCCCATTTTAATGCTTGATCATTTGGGGCAGAATATAAACCGTCTGGCCACCATCCTTGGTCTAATAGGCCATATTGGAATAAAAATTTATTATTTAATTCAATTCGGGGAACCCCTTGAGTGTCTTTTTTAAGCGCGATTTTTCGCATCCCAAAATATGATTTAATTTCATCAATTATATCCCTCTCTCCATTTCCATTTCTTATCAAAGATATCTTTAAATCATATAAGAATGGAGAAGAAGGAGACCAAAGTTTCGGATTCGCTAGTGGAATTGTAAATTTTTCATTTAAATCGTTCACATTTATTTCTTTTGTAGAAATTTGAGATTCATTTTCTAAGACCTCAACCATTATTGAAAAACCAGATAATTTTTCAATAGATCCAGAAAAATTGAAATTTAACTTTAGTTCTTTGCGATCAATGTCAGGAGTTAACTGAAAATCGCAAATATATGGATCTGAAACCAACTCTAACCATACAGTTTGCCAAATACCACTCATTGCAGTATAAAAAATTGTATGTGGTTTTAATTTCTGCTTTCCACGCTCCTGACGACCTTTGTCACTTGGATCCCACACTCTAATTGTCAAATCATGGAGATTTTGAGAGTTTTTGTTATGACTTGTTTTTAAATAGGGTGTTATATCTACCGAAAAAGGAATATCGCCACCTTCATGAAATAAAACTTCTTGATTATCTACCCAAACCGTTGTTTGCCAATCGACTCCCCCAAAATGCAAGAGAATTCGGTGATTTTCTAATTTTTCTTCCCAGTTTTTTGGAAGAGTAAATGTCCTATGATACCACAAATGTTGTTTTGGTAATAATTTTCGCTTTATTCCAGATAGAGCTGATTCAACAGGATATGGAACGAGAATATCTCCATCCCATTCTTTTATTTCTTCTTTTGGAGTATTTTTTGTGGTAATTGTATATTCCCAAAGACCATTAAGGTTGTGCCATTCGTTCCTCGCCATTTGTGGACGTGGATATTCTGGGAAAGGTAAATCTGGCGTTACTTGGGATGTCCAGCGAGTGAAAAGTCCTCCTTCAATAGGTTTCCATTTGTTTGATTTTGATGATTGATTTTCCATTATATTTATTCCAAAAATTAGGGTGATAAAAATTTAATGTTTAGTTAAGATGCGAATTGAATTTAAGGTATTTTTTTTTAATTTACTTTAATGAGTTTCAATTTTAATAAAAAAACAATTACTGCAAAAGATGTCTCTTTATTGGATACAAACAGTGCGAGTTTAGGCATTCCAAATGGTTATTTGATGGAGTGTGCTGGTTTACAAGCGACCAACAAAATCTATGAGCAATATAACTTGAATTCAAAATCCTCTGTTGTTATTATGTGTGGAATTGGAAATAACGGTGGGGATGGATTATGTATTGCTAGACACTTGGCCACTCGAGGTGTTTTTGTTAACGTTTTACTCTTAGGGGATCCCATCCATATACGTACCGAAGAAACAAGGCTAAATTGGGAATTAGTAAAAACTCTTTCATTAAAAATTCGCTCTTTTTCAATTAAAAATGTCATTCAACTTAAGACTTTCTCCAAATCCAAATGGTTTGAGGGTGCTAATGTTATTATTGATGCGCTATTGGGGACAGGTATTAAAGGAAATATAAGAGAACCGATTTCTACAGCAATAGATATAATAAATCAAAGTGAAATACCTAAAATTTCCATTGATGTGCCTTCAGGATTGGATCCTGATACAGGGAAAATCACCGATAAATCTGTGAGTTGTGATTTATGTATTACTTTTCACGCCAAAAAGAAAGGATTTACCAGCATTAACACATGGGTTGCTCCAATTGGAATCCCATTAGAAGCCAGTCTTTTTGTTGGGGATGGTGATCTAAAGGCTGCAATTAAAAAACGCAAAAAAGATGTTCATAAAGGTCAATATGGTAAATTATTGGTAATTGGAGGTTCTTCTTCATATTCTGGTGCTCCAACACTTGCAGCAATGTCTGCACTTGAATTTGGTATTGATTTATGCATTTGCTTTGTGCCTAAAGGTATTGGAAATGCAGTAAGAAGTTTTTCCCCTAACATAATTGTGCAAGAAGGGGTTGCAGAAAATTTTTCTAATTCAGATTTTACTAAAGCAAAAAAATTAAGCACGTGGTCTGATACTGTGCTAATAGGTCCAGGTCTGGGAAATGATCCTAAAACTATTGAATTTTTTGAAGAATTCATCTTATGGATTATTAAAGAAAAAATTCCATGTGTTGTTGATGCAGACGGTATTAAAATGCTGGGAAAATTAATCAAAGAGAAAAAAATTGAATTTTTGAGTTCTCAAATAGTATTAACACCACACATTGCAGAACTAAAATCTCTAATTCAATTTAGTAATCTTCCAAAATTCGATGAAATTGAAAAACGCTCAGAAAAGTTAATTTCAATCTTACAAAAAATTGGAGGTGTTATTTTAGTAAAGGGCGTCTATGATTATATAATACAAATATCAAAAAGGGGAAGTAAATATAGAATTAACCGTAGTGGATGCCCTGAAATGTCGGTTGGTGGGACCGGTGATGTTTTAGCTGGGTTAATATCGGCTTTTCTTTCCATAGGAAACTCACCGTTTGATAGTGCATGTGCAGCGGTATATCTAAATGGTTTACTCGGTGAGTCTGCCAAAAATTTATACGGTCCAAGGTTACTTGCAACAGATTTAATTAAAAATTTAAAATCACTTTTGTCATCAAAAAATTTTTAGGGAAAATTTTTAGCGAAAATAATGCTATTTCTAATTATAATCAGATTTTTTATATTAATAAAACGGTGAGCAAAGCAAATGCAAATATTTTTAGTAAAAGGAAATGGTGAAGTCCACGAAATCAAATCCGATGCCCCCATCAAATCTCTGTTAGATAAGAAAGAATCCCATATATTATGTGATGACATCTCTCGAGTTGTTTATTTATGGAAAGGTTCTGAGTGTTCTGTGCGATCTAAGTTCATTGGTGCTAATAAACTACAAGAAATCAGAGGCCAGGTTGGATTGAATTATAGATCAATTTCAATGGATGAAGACGAAGTAGATGATTACCCCGAGTTTCTCAGCGCAATTGAACA
>JAUWMK010000029.1 GCA_030613185.1 Promethearchaeum sp. | reverse complement strand
TCCCAATAAATAAAGCTGCAGAATTACCTGCTCTTTCATTGTAGGATCCTTTCGGTTCTTCTCCAAAACAAGTTAATTAAAGGATATAAAGCAAAAAAAATTTGCTATAAATACTTGAGAGTTTTCTTTATAGTTTTATTCTTTTTCTTATTCAATTTCAAAATTATTACTTCCAAAAAGATCAAAAGCATGAATTTCAAATGGAATTGGCTCTCCTTGAAGATTATATACCCCTAAAGTAGAAAAATTAAAAGGTGCTCCGATTATTATATTTACTGGGAATTTTCGAAATGTATGTAAATCTGCTCTGCTTGGTCTATTATTTGGGGTTGGATGAGAGTGGCAAGATGCAATCAAAGAGTGATCGTGTCCCAAACGTGTCGGGAAAAAAATAGCTGAGATTTCGGATGATTCAGAACCTGGGGCAAGTACATATTCTGCTAAAACACCATTTATTGTTCGAAGTAAGCAAAATGTTTCCTTAGGAAAGGAAGTTCTTGCCATATAACTTATATCTTTAACAATTTTATCTAAGAAATGGACCTTTATTCCTGCAACCATTTCAATAGTATATTTTAAAGCAGTTATGATTATTGATATTAAAGGAGGATTAGTTTTGTTCCAGTGTCGAAAAGTAGGTATATATGTTTCAGAATCTCCTAAAATTCGTTGTATTTTTTTTGGTAGTGTCAATTTTGGCTTTTTTGGATATTTACTAAGATTAATTTTTAACGAAGCTTTAGGAAAGAGAGGAATTTCTAGAATGCTTGAGTCAATCATCATTGTTTCTGGATAAAATTCTAAAATTTTATCAATTTGAGTTTCTTTTGCAAGCATTTTCATTCATCAACATGTCTGAGCATAGTACTGGTTTCTATTTGTTCTTGTAATCTTTTTTTGGTTCTACAAAATGCACAAGTTTCCATGTATGTTCCCATTCCACATTCACTGCATCTTTTTTCAGCTTTCTTTTCTTCAGAAATTGTTCCAAATAAAGTAGGTTTTAATTTTTCTTGGAATTTCTTAACCATATAAAACATTGTTCCACGTCGAAATCCTTCGATTTTCAGCAAAGATTGTTTAATATTATGTGAAGGAGAATCAGTAGCATACTCACATTCAGTTGATAAATGATGGATTTTAGCATAATAGGCGTACATTACAATTTCTTGTTCATAAATAAAGTATAACGGTTTAACACGTGTGACCAAGCCTTTAACTTCAGTCATTGTAGTGGGTCCTGCTCTGCTCATTAATTCCATATCTACATTAAAAAAATTTCCCATCAATTGAGTGGCTTCATCAGTTAAATTATGCCCCGTTGCAACTTTTGTAAAATTGTTAAGAACCGCAAATTTATTGATAAAATATCTCTTAAATAATCCACAATATGAACATTCTCCTCTAAATCTTCCACCTTTCTTTCTATATTTTCCTCCTCTTTGTAGTATTCCTAGTTTATGGACTGTATCCATATCAAATTCAAGTTCATCTCTAATATCTATCTTATTCAAGGGGATTTCTAATCTATCACAGAGATCTTGAGCTACTTTATATGAATCGCGTGAATAATTTCTTGGATCTACACCAACATTGATATATAATGCTTCAATTTGGATGTCTTTGTTGTATATATCGTGGAGAATAGTTAACAATGTCTGAGAATCTTTTCCACCGCTCAAAGCAACGAGAACTTTATCATCAGCTGTAATTAGGTTATACTGTTGAATGGTTTTTTTTACCCGATCATGAATATAACTAATAAAATGGATTTTACAGAGGGGCATTTGATTTAATGGGATCAATATAACCGCTGGTTGCAAGCAGAATTTACATTTTTTCATGCAATATTCAAAATAAATATTAATTAGTAATTATTGAAATTTTTTATTATGAATGAAAAATATTTTGAAGCAAATTTAAAACGTTGGGACGAAGTTGTTGATATTCATGCCAAATCTAAATTTTATGACTTGGAAGGATTTAAATCGGGAAAAACATCCCTATTACCTATCGAAATTGAAGAATTGGGAGATGTAAAAGGCAAATCACTTCTACATTTGCAGTGTCACTTTGGTTTAGATACAATTTCATGGGCGCGTTTAGGAGCAAAGGTGACTGGTATTGACTTTTCAGAAAATGCAATAAAAAAAGCTAGAGAATTAAGTAAAGAACTTGATATTCCTGCAAATTTTATCCAAACTAACATCTATGATATACCAAAAAACATATCCGAACAATTTGATATTGTTTTTACTTCATATGGTGTTTTATGTTGGCTCCCAAATTTAGAAAAATGGGCAGAAATTATCGATTTATGTTTAAAACCTGGTGGAACTTTTTATATTGTTGAATCTCACCCATTTACTGATATGATAGATTATGAAATAAAAGATAATCTCATCTTAAAGTATCCTTATACCTCAAAGGATGGAGAACCGTTAAAATATGAAGAGGACGGAACCTATACTGATACTGATGAAGAGACTATTTTAGAAAATAAAACCGGTTATGAATGGGCTCACAGTTTTTCATATATTATTAATTCTCTTCTCAGCGCTGGTTTGCAAATTGAATATGTACACGAATTTCCATACGGATTTTTTGCAAAACACCCTGATATGAAAAAAGATGATGATGGATTTTGGCGTTTTGAGACTTTAAAACAAGAAATCCCATTAATATTTTCAATTAAAGCAAGAAAACCGATATGAAATTTATATTAATTTTTTTTACTTACTTTCTTCAATTTCAACAACATCAAGTTCGACACATTGCATTGGATACCCATATATTTTTGAAAGAGAAGGATTAGTTCTTCCATTATCTCCATGGATTAACTCTTTTATATAAGTTCCACCTTGAGAACTTATTTTGAAAAAACCATGTCGTGAATCCACATATTTGCCTGTAATCGAATAGATTTTCTTTTTTCGAGTTTTATCAGCACGTCTATGGACAACTCTAAGAGGTGTCCGTTGATTAATAATCGTTTCATTTAAAAATTCTTCAGTTTTTTGTAATTTATCATCAAATTCAATTTCAGAGATAGGTTGTGCGAAATAAACTAGAGCATTATAGTTTTTCCTTAAAAATTCAGAAGATCTTTTTATATCTGCAATATCTTTTTTTGTAGTAGATAAAAGTGAGTCTACAAAGATTTTAGTTTTATTTTTCTCATTTAAAATTTGAGCAATTTCTATTAAATTTACATTTCTAATTTTTGGATTTCTAATTTCAATAATGAATGAACGTCCCGATCCTAAACAGCGAGCATCAATATCTTCCCTACCCGCTCCATGAAAAAGTGCTAATTCTCCTTTGGTTGCCTTGATGAATTCGTTTCCAATTAAATCATGAATTGAACTTGGATATTTATCACCAGTCCCTCCACATTCGGTACAAATTTTCTTAGTGAATTTATTGAATCCTTTACCACGACATTCAAAACAATGCCAATGAGTTTGTGGTAAATCCCTTACCCATTTTTTATAACGTCCTCTAAAATATAATGGAAGCGATCGAAGTTTTATTTCAATTTTTTCTTTTTTTTCTAAATTAATAGTTATCAATAGTCCAGGTTGTTCAAATTTTGGTTGTTTTTTCCATATCTCTTGTAACTTTTTACCAATCAAGCGATTTAGATTTGCTTTAAACGATTCACCATTTTTCAAATTAAATTTTGCTCGTAACTCATCTTCTTTATCTGCTTGGGCTGCGTTCAGATGAGTTCCTATTAAAAAGTCAGGAAATTCATAATCAAGCGCTTCTATATCAATGTTTTTACCAATTTCGCTAATACTTACTGGTAAAAGGATATTATCACATAATTGGCACTTAAATTCATCTTTTTTTGGAACATTTGATAATTTTGAAAATAAAAATTCTTTTTCTTTGAATTGCTCGAATATTTTTTTAGCAGGTAAAAAATCAGCTTTTTTTGCTAATAGGTCTAAAATATTGATTGGATTTTGATCATATAATGTATATCTTTCTTGAAAAGTGGTTTTTGCTAATAACAAATGGCATTCCATAGTAATACCTAATAATATTGCATAAGCGCGCTCAAAATTTGAAGTACCAGTCCCTAAATATGAAAATTGACGTCCAAGACATTCATTACATAAGTAATTATATTTGAGAAGTTCGATTGTTTTTTGATACAGAGATGGAGAGATATTTGTAAAATTGATTGGTAATTCTTCTTCTTCCTGATTGTCAGAATCGAATTTATCATTATTTGAGGGACGATTTTCCATCAATTACAATAATAAAAAATATTGGAAAAATTTTGTGATTCAATATAAAGTTAAAAATGATAATATCTAAAAGAATATTATGCTAAAGAGCGAAGAATTGGAAAGGTATCAAAGACAAATTCTAATTATTGGAAAAGATGGTCAAAAATTACTCAAACAAAAAAAAGTGCTCCAAGTGGGCTTAGGAGGGTTGGGATCTCCGCTATCTTTATATCTGGTATCATCAGGAATTGGTGAATTAATTGTTTTTGAAAATGATTCTCTCTCACTGTCCAATTTAGGTCGACAAATTCTTTATAATACAGATGATGTAAACAAATCTAAGGGAGATCTTGCAAAATCTTATCTCACAAAATTAAATCCAAATACAAAAATTACTCTAATTAAAGAACGTTTTACGGAAAAAAGTGCAGAAAATTATCTTAAAAACACTCAAATTGACTATCTTGTAGATGCATCTGATAATTTTCAAACAAAATTTCTTATTAACGATATTGGTCTAAAATATAATATTCCTTTTACGATCGCAGGAATTCAAGGATTTGATGGACAATTAATTTCAGTAGATCCTCATGAAACAGCGTGTTATCGTTGTATTTTTGGAGATATACCTAAAACTGATAAATCAAAGCCAATTCCTGTTATGTCTCCTACTTGTGGTGTCGTTGGATCTCTTGAAGCAAATGAAGTTCTTAAAGGTCTTCTTAAACGAGGAAAAAGGATAACTGATAATTTATTAATGATTAGTCTCGATTCTGGAGATTTTACGCTTATTCCAATTAAAAAAAATCCAAGATGTGGATGTTAACTCAAGTATTATATTAATCTTTGTCCAAAGTAACTGGCTCATTCAGAGTTTTTTCATTAATTTCAATTTCAGTGCTGTTATCAATATCATTAGGATATAATTTTTTCAATTTTTCCAAATCAGCAAAATTTTCACCATTTTCATTAGGTTCAATTTCAAGGTAAAATGCTCCTTCATAATCACATTCGCTACATCGATATATTTCAGTTATTGCCCACCCTAAATTTTTCACTCTATATAATGAGGGCTTTTCACATTTGGGGCAAATTTTAATAGATAATGTTTTTTTCTTCTTTAATTTTTTCCAAAATGGCATTCTAATTTCATTATATTTTCCTTACAAAAAAAATTTCCTTCCAAAAGGAATTTAAGTTTTTAAATAAAAAATTAAATGTGAATGAAATTCAAGAATTACTCAAACAACTCGATGGCGACGATGACACACGCCTCCTTTCTATTAAAAGGTTAGGAATGCTTTATGATCCTAACTTAGTAGATCACTTAGTAAAATATCTTTTGGATAAAAATGGAAAGATTAGAGAAGCAACCATTCTTAGCCTAAGTGCTTTGGGAGAAATTGATACAATTATTAATCCAATTATTAATTGCTTAGGTGATGAAGTAAAAGACGTTCAATTGGCTGCGATAAAGACTCTTGGTGAATTTCGTTCAATTAGAGGAACAAAACCACTAATTAAAATGTTGAATCACACCGACAATAATATTAGGGCTGCAACTGTTGCTGCACTTGGATTGATTGAGGATAAAAATAGCTTATTCCCATTAATTGATGCATTAGAAGATAAAGATGAAGAAGTAAAGATAAATTCAATAATGGCATTAGGTCAAATTGGAGATCAACGTGCAATTGATCCAATTATTGAGTGTTTGAAAGATAGTTTTCCAGTACAGCAAATGGCAATTCTAACATTAGGAAAATTTGGTGATAAAAAGATAATAAACCCTCTAAAAAATCTCTTGTCTTCTTCAAATCCAAAAATCAGGCAGTATGCGATATTATCCCTAGGATCTTTAAAAAACTCAGCAATAATAGAACCTGCGATAAAACTTTTAGATGATGAAGATCCATCAGTTCAACGCGCTGCAGCAACAGCATTAATGGGTATACAAGATCAACAAATTGTTATATCGTTTATAGATCGTTTGAAAGATCCAAATGAAGAAATCCGTCAAACTGCATGCAAAGCTTTAGGGAGTTTAATGGATGAGTCTGCAGTTAAAGGATTAATAGAAACCTTAAAAGATAGTGAACCGGAAGTTAGGGAGCAAGCGGCTCATTCTCTAGGTATACTAGGATTTTCAACCGCAACAAAACCCTTAATTAATCAATTTAAAAAAGATAAAGATCCCAAAGTTCGTGCAACTATTGCATTAGCTCTTGGTAAAATTGAAGGCCAAGCTAAACAAGGATCTTTAACCAAAAAATTTATTGGCTCATCTGCAATGAGACCATTATCAAAGGCTTTATCTGATCCAGATTTAAAAGTTCGTGCTAATTCGGCAGAATCTTTAGCAAAGATCTCAATATCTGGGGGAATGTTTAAAAAGGCACAATCTTATTATGAAAAAGCAGCTGAAGAATCATTAACTTGGGATTATCACCAGAGTATTTATCAAGCGTGTGCAATTGGATGTGGTCTAATTGAATCTATTTCAAAGGGGGTATATAAGGATTACACTACCGAATTTGATTCAATATATGAGAATTTAGAATTATCTGCAAAAATGATTGGAAATCAAACATTTCTATCATATAACTACTGGAAATTACTACAAGTTTTTAGTTCAATCTTTCAAAGCAAAACCAAAGAACAATTTATTCAATATTACCGGGATTTTGGTTTGCAATTATTGCTTTTAGCTAAAAAATTACCTGAAGAGAGTCGATCAATATTAAATGAATCTCAAGATAAATTAAATGAGAAATTTACTATGATTGATAAACGGGGGCTGCCTTTAGAAGAATCCATTGCTGAAATGGAAAAATTAAAGGAAGAAGTAAATGAAATAGCCAATAAAATTTTGCAACTAGAACCTTTAGAATTGCGCATGGAAGAAAAAACAAAGAAATCAGTTAAGATTATTGAAGAGCTAATTTCCTCCGTGGATGACGTAATTAGTAATAATAAACCTGCAATCAGTGATAATTCTGTTACAATCAGAGTTACATCAAAGAAAGAAAGGAATTTTAATTTAGAAGAAGTCGATTTTGGATCTAATATTACATTAGATCAAAATGAACCAGCTCCCATAGCTTTGATACAATTACAAAAAGGGATTAAAAAAGAAAGTTTTATTGAAGATTCAAGGGATTTATGGGAGAAATCCGTAAAAAGATATTATGATTATAATATTTATCGACATTCTAGAATTCTCCAATTTACAAAAGAATCAATTCAAATGCGTGCAAAACCTAAAATTATTGGATATCTTGATGATGCAATATATGAAAGTAAAAAATTAGTTATTTTTCCAGAAAATACAGTCCCATATTCCTATTTAGATAAATTACAGCAATTTGCAGATCGATTTAATTTCTTTATTATTGCTGGTATAGAAACTATGGCTGAAAAAGGGTCTTATTTTAATCGCGCTTATCTTATTGGTCCATTATTGGAGAGATTTTCCTTTCAACAAAAAAATTCTCAAGCAATCCTTCCTCCTTCGGAGAAAAACATTGGAGAGTGGATAGAAAATATCGAACCTACCGTCCCTCCAATCTTTAAATTGTTTAATTCTCCATTTGGGAAGTTTGTTATTCTTATTGGCCAAGATATTATTGAATTTTTGCAATATTTACCATTTATATTCCGTGAAAAAAGTTTGGATTTTGCAATACTTCTAAATAATGGATTAGTACATAACTCTACTCTAAAAGATATCCAAAATCTAGCAAACGAAACTGGTAAGCCGGTATTTTTTGTAAATACCGGTCAATTTGGTGGAACAGGAACTTATTTACCAAATCAAACTATGGATTCAATATTGCAAAATGAATATACTGAAGGAATCGCTTCGTATGAGTTAGAAATTCCTAAAGATGATGAACTTGAGGAATTATGAATTAACTAAATTTGTGAACACAAAAAATTAATAATTAATCTCTTTTTTCAAAATTCATGATGAACGAAGAGCTGTCTTTTAAATTAAAAAATTTACCTGATCTGCCCGGAGTTTATCTTTTTAAAGATAAGGAAAAAATATTATATATAGGAAAAGCAAAATCTCTTAAAAAAAGGGTAGTATCATACTGGAAAGAACGTAATCCAAAAGAAGATCCAATTTATAATAATAAAATAATAAAATTAGTGAGTTTAATTCAGGATATCGATCTTTTCATTGTTGAAAATGAAGCTGAAGCACTAATTTTGGAAAACGAATTGATTAAAAAGCATCAACCTCGATTCAATGCTTTAGCAAAGGATGATAAATCTTATCCATGGGTAAAGATCACTAAAGAAAAATTCCCAAGAGTTTCTATCATCCGATCTCCAGAACAGCATGGGGTACAAAACAAGTTTATTGGTCCTTTTGTTGATGCTGGAGATCTAAAACGTTTACTAAGATATATTAGAAAAATTTTTCCTTATTGCACATGTAAAAACTCATCTTCGCGAAATAAGCGGACTCGTCCATGCATATATTACCAAATTAATTTATGTCCAGCCCCTTGCTGTAAAAAAGTTGATCAAGAAGAATATATGGATAATATTAATAATATCGAACAAATGTTAATAGGAAATATTGAGTCTATTCAAAAATCTCTGCAAATTAAAATGGAAGATGCTTCAAAGAAGTTAAATTATGAAGAAGCAGTTGTTTGGCGTGATCGACTTAGTGCTTTAGAAATTTTTACAATTGAACAATCAATTATTTCTTACGATCTTGAAAAAATTGAGAAAAAAGAACAAACTGATGAAGATATTTCTAAGCCAGTATGGAAAGATCTTGATATTATTGCAGGTTTTTATTCCAAAGAGAGGGCAGGAATTATTATTCTTCATGTAAGACATGGTAGATTAATCGGAAAAACCCCTTACGTAATAAATCTTGGTGAAAAAATAGTTACAAAGTCAAATTATTTCTTATCATTATTTAAACAGCATTATCTACGCCCAGAAATCCCAGTACCAAATGAAATAATTTCAAAAAATGAAGTTCCTCAAGATATAATCGAAGGTTTGTCCGTCTTTTTTTCTAAACAAAAACTTAATTCAAAAAAAGTAGTTTTTCGTAAACCAACAGAAAACGATAAAACAGCCGGACTTCAAAGGATAGCCAGGAAAAACATTGAATTATTAGTTAACCAAAAGGATCTGTTTGATGTACATAAAGGGATCATTAAAGGTCTCCAAGATCTTAAGGAAATATTGAACTTAGATGAAATACCATTAATTATTGAGGCGTTTGATATGTCTCATACTCAAGGAACAGATTATGTTGGTTCTAAGGTCTGTTTTGTTGAAGGAAAACCCAGTAAAAGTCATTATCGTAGATATAAAGTTAAAAATACTCAAAAACCAGATGATATCGCAGCAATGAAAGAAGTAATGGCCAGAAGATATACACGTGCGATCAAAGATGATAATTTACCAGATTTAATTGTAGTCGATGGGGGAAAAGGGCAAATAAATATGGCACACAAACTTTTAAAGGATCTCGGAATAGAAAACATTCCACACATAGGTTTAAGCAAACCGGAAGGAAGGAGTGAAATAAATCAGCCCCCAAAAATAATAATTCCAGAACACCAAGAATATATTGAGCTTCCATTAAAATCTGAATCACTTCATATTTTACAAACACTAAGAGACGAGTCCCATAGATTTGCGATTAATTACCATCGATTACTACGCAAAAAGCGCCAGAAAAAATCAGAACTTGATGATATTTCTGGAATTGGACCCGCTCGAAAAAGAAAATTACTAACCTTTTTTGGCTCTGTTAAAGAAATAAAAAAGGCTTCAGAAGAACAATTAGCTGATGTTGTTGGATCATCACTTGCAAAAGTTATTTTCGCATATTTTCAACAAAAAATGGAAAAAATTAGTCGTAAAAAGAAAACAAGTCGTAAAAAGGCAGTTTTATCGTTTTCTAAGCAAAAAAAATAAAATCATCTAATTCTCATGTTCAAATCTAAGCTTGGTTATTTGCTTTGTGGTGAAATTCTTAGATTCTCCTCGTTTAACGCGACTTAAAAAAAAAGCTGCAACTATTTCCCATAGAATAATATAGGGGAAGAGCGTTATGTACTGAAAACCTTCGTCACAATTAGTGAGAAGTTTATAAAAACTGAATAAACTCCCCGCAAATAACGGACTCATTGTTGCACTTAGCTGACTAAATAAATAATAAACTCCAGTATAGGCACCAATTTTACCTCTGGGCGCCATTTGCCATATAATAACAATTGAATTGATAATTACGAATCCATAAAAAATCCCCATAAAACCCATCAAAATTCTTATTAATATTAATTCTTTCAAGTATAACATAATAACAGAGCAAAAACTAAGTCCTACTAAGCCAATAAATATTGTATTCTTGCGTCCAAATTTCTCTGCTATTTTACCCGCTGGAATTGCAGTGATTATCATTACTATTGGTGCAATAATTACAACTGAACTTGCTTCCCCTTCTTTTAAACCTAAAAAACTCGTTGCATATAGGCTGTAATATGTCTCTAATGCGTTTTGACCCAAGAATGATGTAAAAATTGTAATAAGCATAAATAATGTGCTTTTATCACTTTCTTTAAAAATTATCTTTAAACTTTCATACGGTTTTTCTTTTTTCTCGGTGTTTTTTTCTTGTTCCCCTAAATACTCCAGAGTAATTGGATCAATTGCAATACTATGGTTTCCAATTTTTAAAAATTTCTCCCCTGTTTGGGTTTCCTTAATAGTTAATAAAAAAAATCCTAATGCAATAGCAGTTATAATACTTACAAGATAAAATCCTAATGCTCTGGATAAATCTCTTTGAAAAGGTAGTTGTGTATCATATATTTGTCCCGTAATAATTGGGATTGCCAAGCCAATTACCATTGAAATTGCACCTAAAGTATTTATAATTGCATTTCCTGTAGATCTTACTTCCGGATCTGTCAAATCTGGCAAAATTGAAATACTCGCGCTACGGTAAAATGACATTGAAAAATTAAACCAAATTATTACCGAGATTAATCCTACAAAAGGTCCTATTCCACGTAAATCAGAAATTAATCCTAATAAAGAAAAAGAAATTACTGCGCTAATACATCCAATCATGATAATTGGCGTTCTTTTTCCTAGTTTTGATTTTATTCGATCAGAAATCGCCCCAAAATATGGAATCATAAGTACAGCGATGATATTATCTAGTACCATGATAATACCAATATATAAATCTAAGAAATGTCCAGCTGCTATATCTTTAAAGAAATCTTTTAACAGTATAGGCATCATAAAATTATAATAAGCCCAAGCTATTGAAGAAGTCATAAATGCGAGACCAATAAGAAAAGATCTTCCATATTTCAATTTTCCGGGAGTGTTAGGTGACATTCGAGGTTTATAAGAAGAATTTAATTTCTTGTTGACTCTTAATGTTGGGGGCATTTTTTAAAATAGAATCCAGAAATATTATTAAATTAATCTATAAAAAAATGACTTAACATTTATATTTTATAATGATGAACTTAATCTGTTATATCATGTCAGAATCAACTTTTACTAATGAGAATCGTGGACAATATCAACCACGAATGAAGCCGAATGTTCCCGGAAAATTGAAATTTGGGCGAACATTCCTAATAGGATTAGCCTTCATGGCTTGTTCTATCTTTTGGGAATATTACAATTTCATGATGCCCCTTTTACTGAAAGAATTTTTTATTGATATGGGAATTAATAATTGGAATGATACTTTGATTGGAGTTGTTATGGTTTTAGATAACATTGTTGCCATATTCATGCTCCCTTATTTTGGAGCTCTTTCTGATCGAACAAAATCAAAGTTTGGAAAACGTACACCATATTTGATGGTTGGAGTTTCATCGGCTATTGTCGCTTTTTCAGTCATAGGTTTAATTTCAAGTTCACGCGGAGTTGGAGTTTTTATAGGTTTAATCGCTATTGTAATGTGGTTTAATATCTCAATGGCTTTTTATCGAAGTGCTGCCGTATCATTAATGCCTGATTTAACTGATCCAGAAGTTAGACCTACTGGAAACGCAATAATTAATTTAATGGGTGCAGTTTCAATGATCTTAGGATTAGGTATCCGAGGAGTTACTGGTGGAATGTTTCCTGATAATTTGGATCTAGCTCGATCATCAGGGTTTTATATAATAAGTTTTCTCACAGCATTAGTTCTATTAATATATTTATTAACTGTTAAGGAAACTCCTACCGGTGATAAATTCTTAGAAATTAGTGAACATAGCATAGCTGTCGACCCAATAACTCTTGAATATATTGGAGAACAAGAAGTAGAGAAAAAAGAACCATTACTAGCTGGAATTAAAAAGATTTTTACTGATAAAGATAAGAGCACATTATATATGTTGTTGGTGATCTTTTCATGGTTTTTCGGTTTTAATGCTCTTAGAACTTTTTACAGTCTTTTTGCAACATATTCACTTGAATTGGATGAAGGACAAGCAAGTATGGCTTTAATGCTTTCACCTGCTGTAATGATCATCTTTGCTGTTTTTGCAGGAAAAATTGCGGAAAAATTTGGTAGAAAACGAACAATTTTCATAGGCTTAATTGGGCTCACAATCTGTTTATCCTTGATGCCATTCCCCTTTATGAGGTCACTACCTGCTATTATGGCACTATTTGGAACCATAGGAATTTTCTATGGTATGATAAACATTAATACAATTGTGATAATGTGGGAAAAAGCACCTAAAGGAATGATTGGAACACTCACTGGAGCCTATTATCTGTTTAGCCAATTATCAGATACTCTGAGTCCAGTATTTGCAGGAGGTGTTTTTGATTTATATCGATTTATAACTAAGTGCCCCGATGGTGAGCAATACAAAATTTTATTCTATTATGCAATTTTCTTTGAATTGTTAGCAATGTTCTTCTTATCTCGTGTGAAAGGTGGAGAAGCACCTGGCTTTGAAGAGAAACACACTGAAGAAAATTAAAAATATTTAATTCAATAAAAATAAATTTTTTCCTCTTTTTTAACCTTCTTCTCTCAATAGAAAAAAATCTTAAACTAATTTGTGATTTAAAATAATATGAATCTATTTGAAAGAACAAAAAAAATTTTAGAAAAGCATGATATTGATGGATGGCTAGTAATCTGCAATGAAGGAAATGATATTCATGCCCAATATTTGTTAGATGTTGAAGCTCACATATTCCATTTCGTATTTATATCTCGAAATGAAAGAGATCATGTCGTTTCATGTGTTATGGAAGAACCAATGATTAGAAAATCCTTGGAACGTCAAGGAATTGAAGCAGAAATTTCTTCCTATAAATCTTTCAAGGACATTGGATTACTTCTAGCAAATCTATTAAAAGATAAGAAAATTGCTCTAAATTTTGGTGAAGATGTTTTATCACCTAATGGAACAGGATATGCTGAATTCCTTCCAGTCGGAATTTATAATGCCCTCCTGAAATTTTCACCCACAACAAAATTCGTGTCAGCTGCCCCTATAATCTATGATTTACGGAGTGTTAAATCAGCTCAAGACATAGAAGATTTAAAACACGCAACAAAAGCGACAATTGAAATTCTGGAAGATATCCCAAATTGGGTAAAAATTGGAATGACTGAAAAAGAAATCAAAGCTAAACTTGAATATGAATATCTAAAAATTGGTTCTCTTTCCTTCCCAGCAATAGTAGCAAATAACGAGCACTCCGCAGACCCACATCACAATTGCTCAGATAAAAAATTGGAAAAAGGGGTCTTATTAATTGATTCTGGAGTAAAAACTCGTCGAATATGCTCAGACATTACTTGGACATATTGGGTTGGAGGAAATCCCCCCGAAGATTTCCTTAAAGCTTATGATGCTTTATACTACTCGAAAAAAGTTTCATATAAATATATTAAAGCGGGGGCACCCGTAAACATTCCTGCAATAAAATGCCGTGAAGCTTTGCAAGAACGAGGGTATGATACAGATAAATTATATTTTCATGGGCTTGCACATTCTATTGGATTTGTAGTTCATGACATTGGTCCAGGTATGTCTTCGAAAACGGATCCGAAACATATTCTTGAAGAAAACATGATCTATTCAAATGAACCTGGATTATATTGGGCAGGAAAATGGGGGATTCGTTTGGAAGACGATTTAGTTGTTGGAAAGGATGGTCCTATTGTTGTTACTTATAACCCGAAGGATCCCCTGCTAATTTAATCAAATTCTCATATTCCTCTATTATTAAATTGTATTCTTTTATATCTTCTTCTTTTTTTGTGTTTTTAATTAATTCATTTGTTAGATTTATTTTTTTACTTAAAAAACCTTCAATTTTTTCTCGGGGTATATCATTAATTTCCAGAACTTCCAAGATTTCATTATAAATCTTTGATTTTATTAAATATTCATCATATAATTGTTTGGATAAGTGAGATACTAAATTTGGATTATAAAATTCAAGTTTTCTTTCAATTTTTACTTTTAAATCGGTAATGAAAAATGAGTTTCCAATATTCATAATTAATTCCGCCGTGTTTAACTTAATTTAAATTTGTAATAAATCTGCAATGTTCATCCCCATGAGCAATGCATTTCGTTTCTCTTACTTGAATTGAACCTAAACTGAGACTTTTCTCTATATATCCTTCTATAAATCCTTCGAGAAATTTACATGAAAACTCAGGAGTTTTTATACCACGGCATATTGGGCACATTGGAATGTCTATTTGGAGTTCTTGTTCATTTGTGCTTGAGACATTATTTATTGAAAATAAACTAAGCTCCCTTCGGATTTGTTTCTTTAGCGATTTAAATGACGATTGGGTTTCTGCTCGCGCAATTCCTGTCTCTTTTCCAATAAATTTAAGATATTTTGATTCAAATTTAGATTGAATTTTCCTTACTACGCTAATTACATTTTTTGGAAAATCTTTTTCAATAAAATACTTTGAAAACTCAGTATAAACGATTTCATCTATTTTTTTCCTAAAATCTTCAAAGATTGATATTTTTCCACTCCAATTTTCAATCTCCTGTGAGTATTCTTTCAAAAATTCTTCTCTAATATTTTTAAGCGAAATCTCTATGAATTCACTATGGGGATCATCATCTACCAATCCAACAAATATTATATTTTTATAAGTGGTAATTAACACCCTTAATTCTCCAGTTTGAAAATGTTTAATATCTCCAATTTCCAATTCTGTAGTAAACATAGAGAGTGCCGAAATCAAGCCCGAAAATAGATTTCCGTCAATTTTATATTTTTTCTTTGTAAAGGAGTGGCTTAATAGAAGTAATGAAGACCCTTCCTGGATTATAAAAACTTCGAGTAGCATTTAATTCACTTTTTCCTTTACATATTTGTTTTTTATATTTGTATATTAAAAATTGAGTTTGAACTTTAAAAAAATTATGAATCTGAGTTTTTTACATCTTCTCCCAATAAGAATTTTGTGAAATGAAAAAGGATCATAAGTGATATGGCAAAAAGTAATAATCCAACAATCTGAAAAACGACCATTGTTAATTTATATACTTCATAATTATCTATCCAATAAAATTCAGTTAGTAAATCCATGAATGCAGAAAGAGTTCCAAGGACAATCCCTGTAATTAAAACTGGGAATCCTTTTGATGCAAATATTTTATTATTTTTCTTTGCGTAAAATGCCATTACCAGTACAAATAGAAAAGCAACTAATGCTAATCCTTCTAAAATTGTATCAGAAAGATCAATTTCATCAAGTGGAGACATAAATTGTACAAATTCCACCTTATTTTCCCTCCCAAATTGTTATGCCATGAAGCGCGATTCGGTAAAAAGCATATCCAATCATAAACAACCCTATAAAAGCAAAAATTGCATCTAACATGTCAAATACTGAATATGCAAGCGTTGTTTCACCATCGATTTTTTTTGTTACCCAAGTATCCAATAAATCAAATGTAAAATGGGTTGTAAAAATTGTAAAACCGAGAATCATTTCATTGAAACCCTTTCGGGTTAATTTAGCGTAGTGCTTTTTCAAATAAAATAGTATAATAATAACTGATAAAGCAGCGAGTATTGTAATGAATTCAATAGTAATCGTTCCCAATTCATCATTGATTCTTAATTGATCTATTGAATCCCATTCCATATCTAACTATCAACCCAAGTAAATAAATAATTATTGATTAATAAAAAAAATAAGAATAAGGATCTAATCAATTTTTTTTTGTCTTTGACTTAACCAAATAAAAATTGGAGCAATTATCCAAATAATTCGCCCTAAAATACCTGTGAACGCATTATAAATGTTCGGAACTCCCAAAATAATTGCAAAATAAATGATTCCAATCGGAATTAAAGATATTCCAACTATAAGATAATTCATTCGCTTTTTTAAATCTAAATCTTCGATTTTTGTCTTTACAAGTTTTATAAGTGATACAACAGATATAATATACAAAAAAAGCGGAACTATCATCAGAATTGCAGTTACTATTCCAATATTTGGTGATACAATTACTAAAGCTGCAGTCTCCCATTTATCTGGGGTAAGTATATTTCCATCACCAACATAAACATCCAAACTATCTGTAATTGCAAGTAGAATCGCAATTACAAGAAATATTATGAAGATTAAAATTATTTTTCTTTTATTTATTCCTTTATATCCCATAATAATTATTCGAGTTGAGAAATACATAAGAAAAGCAAATATTATTGCCGCAATTACTTGTAAATCTCGAAATCTATTGGCAATAAAAAGCCAAGTTATGCTATTTGCACCATTACTCCACATCACTATATCAGAGAGTGTATATAACGTCCAAGTTAGAAAAGCATAGCAATAGATTTTATTCAAAATGTAATCTTTCGACCGATAGATTTTGATTGCCAGAAAAACAAACATTAAAATTTCAATTACCTTGGGAATAAGTAAAATGTACTCAATTGGATCATAGTTGACCATTATAATATAACATTAATTTTTATAACTTCAATTATTGATAAAAAATTATTGATAAAAATTGGACTCTGAATTTTTAATAAAATAGTTGACTTTAATTTAGATTATAAGTGATTAAAGAATGTCAAAAAATAACAATTTAGAAGCTCTTAAGAAAAGCTCATCCAATTTGAATAAAATTCTTTTAATTTTAATGATTATCTTCACTTCTGTATTTTGGGCTTTCGCTTTTTATGCACCAATTGAATATTCACAGGGAGAATATCAAATCAACCACAATGATTCCAGTTATCTAAATATAACTCAAATTAATTTAAATTACAATGCAGATATGGCTTCAGTTAATATAAAATTTGAAGATGACATGCATTATATTCTTGATTCTAACTGGAAACAAATCACTTCTCCGTCATTTCCGTATGAACCTATAGATATTCATTTTCAGGAAACTTTTTTAGATAATCAAACTCTTGAAATCAATGTTACAAGCACTGGAGAAGGTTTTTATGATAGTGACTGGAATTTATTCTATGAATTTGAAATCGTTGTTGATAATTCCTATTTAATCGATTTTAATTCTGAAGTGCCCTATTCTCAAGTAAATATTGAAGCATCAAATACTGAATTTGGCAATTTTTGTTTTAAAAGTGAAAGCGGTAGACTAGATGTAGAATTTTATGATGTTTATATTCAATCACCAATTAATATCTTAAATTCATATGGATCAACCGATTTAATTTTTAATAGGTGCAACATAACTTCAGATATCAATTTTGAAGGAGATTCCGGATCACAATATTTTAGTGCTTATGATTCAGTTTTTGCAAATATTAACATGCAAACAGATTCGGGATATATCAATTTTTATGGAAATTCAAATAACTTTAAAAATTTGACTTTTGGATCTTATTCCAGCATTCTTAGAGTAAATATCGGTATTTCTAGCATCCAAAATATAAATTTAACCAGTTCATCAGGAACTATCAACCTAGATTTGAATGAAATCATATTAGATGGTGATGTCTCAATTTCAAGTACATCTGGAACAGTGGATTGTGAATTTGATGAAATTTCTTTTTATTCAAATAGAACATTTGACATAAAGAGTGATTCTGGCTACACAGATTTTTCATGGGATCAAGAAATTTTAATGAATTCATCAGCGATTATCAACATTGAAACTATTTCAAGCTCTATAGATGTTGATATTTCTACTCTACAAGCAAATATTGATTCAGAAAGATTTATTTTGTATACATCAACTGAAACTGGATATATCGATGTTAATTTATATGAAGGAAACTATGAATAACCTATTATGACAGCAGATTTAAAACATTTTTTTCTGAAAACAAAAGTTGATCAAATAATCGATATTACAAAATTTGTTCAAAAAGCTGCAAATGAAACATCAATAAAAGATGGAATAGTTACAATCTTTCTTCCGGGTAGCACTGGTGGTATAACAACCTTGGAATATGAACCCGGACTTGTAGATCAAGATGTTCCGAAATTACTTCAAGATCTAATCCCCGAAGGTCCTGATTATGCTCATCATCAAACATGGCACGATCATAACGGGCATAGCCATTTACGAAGTTTTTTCATTAAACCTTCATTTACAGTTCCCATACAAAGAGGAAGTTTGCTATTAGGGACCTGGCAACAAATTATTTTTTGTGAATTTGATGAAAAACCCAGAAATCGAACAATATATTGTCAATTTGTGGGTTGAAAAATATAGAATGTAGAAATTAAAAAATATTAAAAGCTAAAAGTTTTTGGTTCTCTGGAAAGAATTTCTTTCGCTAAGGGGAACATTTCCTGCTTTTTTTCATTATGTTCTTTAATAAAATCCATAATAATTTGAATAGACTCTTTTTTACAAGCACCACAGAGCATTCCATCCTTGCATCTCAAGTAACGATCTTGTAACTTATTATCATCTGGTTGGAAATGGATTTGAAGGAGTTTGTATATCATACACTTTTCTGGGACTCCACCCAATTTTTTTTGTTCCTCCATATTTCCCCTTCCCCCTGTAAATGCGCGCTTTAATTTCTTTTCAATTTCTTTTGGCTCATCTCCTAAATTGAAATAACTATTAGGTCGGGATTTACTCATTTTTTTCGTCACATCATCCAATCCGGGGAGTAATTTATGATATGTGGCAGCTGGTTTAAATAATGAACTACTTACTTCTTTTTTCGTTTTACGATTTTTTTTTATGTATTTAAAATGCCTTGTTAAATCTCTAACTAATCTCAAATGTGGGTCTTGATCGATCCCAACTGGAACAAGAGTAGGCATAGGGCCATCCTTCAATTGTGGAAGAAGTATATCTCCTACTTGTACTAAAGCAGCCATATATAGTGCAAAATCCCGGTCACCATAAATCGCTTTCATCATATTATTGGTAACATGACGCCCTGCCATATAAACCATGTCTTTTGGGATTTGCTCTCTAGATTGAAGATATACATCGCTTTTTGGGTCTAACCCTAATGTAAGAATATCTGCAAGATTATCAATTGCATATTTATAAGCAACATCAAGAGATGTGCCATTATCAGAGTAACTTTCCAAATCAGCAATTGCATAATAGATCTTTCCTCCCATCTTCTGAAATTCTACCATTTCAGATGCTGTGGTTAAAGTTCCCAGATGGAAGTTACCGCTTGGTTTAATTCCCGATAAAATTGCCCATGGTTTCTCTTCTCGAATTGCTTTAAGGATCATTCCAAGATCTCTATGGCCATATATAATTTTACGGCGGAGAAAGCGATTTTT
>JAUWMK010000091.1 GCA_030613185.1 Promethearchaeum sp. | reverse complement strand
CCTCCCAAAAAAAAGATCATTTCTTCTAATAACACAGGAATTTTTTGTTTTACTGCTGCCAACATGCATTCATAGACTGAATGGGTGTGAATAATACATTTCGCTTTAGGGCGAGCACGATATACTGAGCTATGTAAACGATATTCTGATGATGCAGGACGTCCCTTACTTAACTGTGTTCCATCAAATTGGATATGCACAATTTCATTTAATTTTAATGTAGAATAATCATTTTGTGTAGGTGTAATGAACATTTCATCTAGCTTTTTTACACGGATTGAAACGTTTCCTTCTCCAAATTCAACCAAATTGGCTTTGAAAATTTTTTTAGAACCATTCAAAACCATTTCCCGGTATTCTTTTTCCTTTTTTTCTGTTATTGGCATAATTTCACCTAATTTTTTTTTTATTAATAATTTTATTTTTCTTTCATTGTTTTTTATAAACTGTTTCTACTTCTGAAATGACAAGCCCTATTAGATCTTTCATTTTATTGATACAATAAAATTTCGCACCTCTTGCAATTAATTCTTGGAAATCTTCTTGTTCTAACACTTCTTCATCTCCATCAATGAAAAAAGCGATGAGAGTATGTCCCATTTGCATAAGGGTTCTAAAAGTTTTCAGTGCGTTCTCCCAATTATATAGTTCTAAATCAGATATTAAGATGATAAGTGATGGTCGATCAGCTGTTTTTGCCATTTGTAACATGGTTCTTGTTGGTAATGTTGTTCCTTGTCCAATATATTTCAATAGAGTTTGCTCTATTTCATAAAAATTGTTTGTCCAATTAGTTTTTATTACACGATTTGAAAAATTTATAGCTGAAACATGACTTCCATTATTAATTACATAATGAAGGGCAGCAAAAGCTGCAAGAAGGGACACATGATATCTTCCAGAAATTTTTTTGCGTTTAAAGTTCCATTCCATGGACCCTGAACTGTCTATAACAATCATCATATCTGGTAATTCTTTTGTTATTCTTTGACTTGGACCGTCTTGATGAGACCATTTACGAGTAGTGATGTTTGGAATAATCGTGGGGCTAGTTAAAAGAGTTTGGACAGGATCCAATTCTTCTAGTGGATCTCCAATTCTCCATGTTTCTGGGTAAATTGGGATTGCTCCACTTTGTTTACTTTCGAAGAAATTGAATCTAAGTAAGTTTTTTGCTCTACTTCTATACCAAATTCCTAATTTTTCATTAAGAGAATTCATTCCATAAAGATTTAAAACATCTAAAAAGGTCTTACAATCAATATCTTGTGCAATTTCTTCTGCTGCATTTTCAATGTCAGATATTTCTCCAGGTCCTCTTGATTTTTTATTGCCAGAATCTCCACTTTTTATCATATCAATGTTTTTAACTTCAGAAATATCCCCAAACGTCTCCAAAACATCATTCGGAATGGAAAATGGATTCTCATAATTATTCCCATTTTTGGTTCTAGATTTTCCTCCTATATCTTCTACAGTATTAGCTAAACTGCATTCTTCTTTTAAAAGGTCTTTAAGTATTTTGGCAATTTTTTGAACCTTTTTTTCCCAAAGGCTTTCATCCTCGTAATTCTTAAGTATAATATCACAAGTTTTTACAGCAAGTTTATTTAAATCATCTGATATCATCGTTTTAGGCATTATATTAATATTCCAAAGAATTTCATAACATCTAACCATTAATTTCCATAATTTACTAATTTGATTCTTTTTATTATCTTGAAGAGCTTGCTCAGCTGTAATTCTAAGTTCCCAATCCATTAAATCATTAAATTTCTTATGTGTTCGGTTATCTATTAAAAGGTCTGAAAAAATATTTACTATCATCGGTGCATAATTTTTTGAAACACCTCCTTTAATTGCTGAAGCCAAAAGGCGCAAATTAGTCAGGTTATCATATGGGCAATAAACATAATGTGCAATTTCATGAAGGCTCAATGAAAAAAAATAATCTAAAAACTCTTGATCAAGATGCAAAAAAGGTGTGTTTGCAAGATTAAGTGTTACGCGCCATGAAAAAGTATCAATGTAGAATCCTTTTGTCTTTGAATAATCGAATATTAATTCAGGATCGGGTAAAGAGGGAATAAAATAATAGGATAATGCATTTTCAAATGCCTTTTTTCCAATATTATAAATTTTTTTTTCTTCTTCAGTAAAAAGATTTATGTCTTTTTTAGAATCATCAAAAAATCTCTTCTTCTCATCCGATCTCTTAGTGCTACGACCAGATTTTTTTTTCTTTTTTAATTTTGATTTTTTTTTTCCTATAATATCTTCTCTTAGTTTCAGTCATATATTTCATCATCAAAATATTTTTCTTCTTTAATTTCATCTGAAACTTTAATATCTGATAACCCAAACTCGTTTTCAACCTTTTCCCGAGCAATTTTAGATTCTTCAATTAAATCATCCATCGTTTTAAAAGCGTTTTTATGCTGTTTCTCAATTGCTTCTTTTAGAATTTCAGCAGATTCTCCACCAAAAAAACTAAAATTTACAATATCGCTTTCATGTACACCCGTGACATTAATTTCCATATCTAAATCTTCAGTTCGCAAGCGATAAGTTCCTCTGTTTAGTGTAGTTTCTTTTAATTTTTTAGAAAATTGTGGTATTTGTCCATCTATAGTAAATCTTATTGAATTCCAAAGTTCCATTGAACAGTTATAAGTATTCAAGGTTAAAACACGTAATATTCCATTTAACCTTGCTATTAACTCACCCCGATTTGGAAAATCCATTTCTTGAAGTAATCGTTTTCTTAGACTCGATATTTTAGCTATATTTTTTTGTTGCGTAGATTCATTTATCTCATTTACAATATCAACATACTCAGGAATTGACAGAGATTCCGCCAATGGAAGTAAATCTATGCGAACTATGAGATCATTTCTAGCCATCAATTCTAATTTATTTTTTTCAGCTTCATTTCCATTTCCTTCTCTGAATTTACCAATAATATCATAAGCTTCAATGCGATTTTGAAAACGTTTTAATACCATTTTTAGAATGTTTTTTGTAAATTCGTATTTTGATCCCCAATAAGGATCCTTATTTATTGCTCGTTCAAGATAAACAGCTCTATGGGAAATTACGTATGGTGCAATTGTTAATACGATACTAACAGAAACTTCCTTTAATCCCAATAACCATGTTAATGCGCGAGAATAACGAAGTAAATCTTTAGCAACTCTTACAGATAAAATTGAATCAGTATTGCTGCATGGGACTTTATTCGGTACATTAAAATGACAACCACTACAAAGTCCTGTACTTGGTTTCAAATAATCTGAATTTCCTTTATCTAACCGTTCACATAATGTGTAATCTCTAATAATTGCATGGATGAAATTCTTTGCTTCTTTTGAACAAGGAACTGTGCTTACTTCATACCAGATACTTAAAAGTTGTTCTTCTGTTAAAACTTGAGGTACTTGGATTAATTCATCATATCCTCCAAGTTTTTCATCTTGACTCTCAAGTATTACAGCGAGATCTTGGGATTTTGGCATTGAAATCGGTACGGAAATTCCAAATCGGTCTAAAAAAGGAGCAGACATCTCAAAAGTGCCTACATCATTCGGATTCAATGTACCAAAAAGGCAATATTTGGAAACATTTAGAACGCTGTCGTAATATTTGATCTTTCCTTCTGCAAGGAGAGAAAGTAAGATGTTTTGAGTATAAGGGCTGCAACGATTAACTTCATCAATGATTTTCCAGAAATTTGATGAAAAAGTTCTCCATATAACTTCTTCCTCTCCATCCTTCATCAATTTTTTAATATTTAAAGTTGCAATAATTTTTTCTTCGGTTAATTGAGGGTGTCCTCGAATTATGCATTCTTCTGCTTCATCTAATGTCATTCCTGTGAACATTCTTCCAAGATATTTTACAATTGAAGTTTTTCCACCACCATGTCCTCCTACTAATAACATTGCTGAATTGGGTATTAACGTATTTAAAACACAAACTGTGAGGATTTCTGGAAGGTTTTTAGTGATTAGCTTTCTTCTTTTTTTTTTTGAACTTTTCTTTTTGGTTTTTAGTTGCTTTTTATCTAAAAAGATCATTTCTTCTTCAGAATAACGCACTTTTAGGTTAGCAGAATGCACAAAAAGTTGATTGGCTTGAATTGTGTTAATGATATACCACACTTTATTTCTAAAATAATCAGAAGAATCGCTCATTTAGTCAAATACCTCAAGTAAAATCTATATAATTGAGGTTTAAAAATTTCCTATCAACAACTTATCAATACAATATCTCGAAATTAAAAACATATAAAAACTAATTAATCGATATTATATTTGTTATGGGAAATAAAAAATCCCCAACAAAAAAAAATACAAGCAAAACTGATCCACCTAAATCTATTAATGATGATTCAGATGATAAAATTGCTCCGTATCCTGCAAAAGCTCTTGATGAAAATCTTCAAAAACTCTTAACTAAAGAAGAAAGGGAAAAAATGGAGGAAAATCTCTCTACAATTGAGAAATACCTAACGGACATCGGCATCGTTGACATGCGTGTGGATGTAGAGAAATTAATAATCACAATCCCTTTTGAATATGAAGAGTTTACATTCTTAAGTCACGTTGTTATCTCTACTGAATGGATTTTAATAAAAACCTCAATTTACGAGATTGAACCTGGAAAATTGTCACAAACAGCTCTTTTAAACCTATTTTCCGAGATTTTAAAGGGAAATTTTCTTCTTAATTCTGTTGTTTATTCATTAGATCCAGAAAATAAAAGCGTGTGGGCGCAAGCTGATGTTCCATGTTCTTCTGATTTTGAATCTTTTAAGCTTAGTTATTTTTCAATAATTTTTGCAATAGATTATTTTATGAAAAATATCAGCCCTAAATTGCAAATGCAACTGAAATCCACTGTGGAAAAAGATGAATTAAAACGCACTACATCTAGTTTGTATATTTAATGATTATATGGTAAAAAATAGGTCAAAAAATATGTAGTAAAAAAACGATCTAAAAAATTTTTTAATTCTGTTAATTTTACTGAGATTGTGCCAAGTAAAAACCCCAAACATAACAAAAAAGTGTACTATGAACGAAAGAAACAATACGTTTCTGGGAAAATACCTATAAAATATTTCGTTATGGGTTTTATTTTTATTCTTTCAATTACGGGTGTCGTTCTTCTCGCAAAATATTTGCCAGATTCTAATCTTGGGCATGGAGATAATCTTTATATTGAAGATGGAGACACAGCAAAAATTCACTATAAATTATGGATTGATGATGACAGAGATAGTTTTATTGATATCGATGTACCGCCATACCAAGAAAGTACCTTAGATTTTTCTATAACCAAGGATGGTTTAATTAATGGGTTCTATTATGAATCTTTAGACCTAGAAATTGGAGAGATTGCGAAATTCTTAATTGATCCAAATATCGATGCAGACGGTGATGGAGATGATGATATTACCGGTGATGAAATTCTTGGCTATGGTGCCCCTAGTCATGCTTTATTCAACATGACAATATATTATTGGATCCAAGTAGTTAATATTACAAAATCTGAAGAGAATATTCCAGCAAGTTCTATAGATATTATCGATTTGCCCGTTCAAATGGAGAATTTTTCAGAAAATTATCTAATTTGTAATGTTAGACATCTTTTCTCATTCGAATTTTTAGAAAAATACTAAATTCTTCTCAAAATTTTTTTTATCTAGTTTTCAAATTATTTTCAAATTATTGATGATTAATTTAATTTATATAATGAATAAAATCAAAATTCAAAACTTCCCATTTACTGCAATTTTAGGTCAAGATGATATGAAACTTGCTCTAATATTAAACGTGATCGATCCAAAGATTGGTGGTGTTTTACTTACTGGGCAGCAAGGAACAGGAAAAAGTACTGCTGCTCGTTCATTGGTTGCATTACTTCCAGAAATTGAAGTTTATGAAGGATGCCCTTTTCAATGTGATCTAAACGATCTAGAGAATTTATGTGAATATTGTAATGAAAAGGGAGAAAAAAAACCAGAAAAAACTATCAAGAAACCCATTTCATTTGTCAATTTACCATTAGGGGCTACAGAAGAAATGGTTATTGGGTCATTAGATATTGAACGAATAATAAAGGAAGGAAAAAGAGAATTTCAACCAGGATTATTGGCAAAGGTAAATCGAGGCATAATGTATGTTGATGAAATTAACCTTCTACCAGATCATCTAGTTGATGTCCTACTAGATGCTTCAGCTTCAGGGATCAATCATATTGAAAGGGAAGGCATATCTATTACCCACCTATCATCTTTTATATTGGTTGGTTCGATGAATCCTGAAGAAGGTGAACTACGACCCCAAATTTCAGATAGGTTAGGACTTGAAATTGGCATCAAAGCACCTTTTGATCCTTCTTTACGCGCTGAAATAACAAACCGAGTAATTGATTTTCAAGATAATCCTCAAAAATTCATAGAAAAATATGAAGATATTCAAAATAAATTGAAAGAAAAAATAATATTTGCTAAAAGTAATCTATTTTCAATAAAAATTAATCCTCAAATCTATAAATTTGCCTCAGAACTTGCCATAAAATTCGGATTAGTTTCTCAAAGGGCTGAAATCACCTATCTTCATTGCGCGCGCGCCCATGCTGCTTTTAGAAATTCCAATAAAATTGAAAAGGTAGATTTAAAACAAGCTCTCAATTTAGTATTTAAATATAAACTCGTGCATATCAATCCTGAACTGGATTTTGATTTTTTAGGGATGACATTTGATGAACTTTGGCATAAAATTCCAAAATCCACTGAAGATCCTACATTATATAAAGGAACAGATAAAGATATGATGAATACATTTAAATCCTCTCCAGATTTTAAAAAAAAATACCGTGAAAACCCTCTTAATAAGGAAAATAGAGATTTACCAGAAGTAGAAAATAAAGATCGAAAATCTCAAGATAGATATTCCAATTTCGATTCAGATGAAGATTTTTCTGAAGGATATAAAGCCAGTAGCAAAAAAACAAGTGTAAAAAAAAGAATGATTAATCCAGAAAATATTGTTTTTTACAGAACAGAAAAACCTATTGACATGGATGTATCGCCTATTTTTCGTTATTTGAAGAAAAAACAAAAGATAGTCAACTATACTGGGCGAGGAACCAGAGTTAGGCTTCATACGAAATCAAAAGGAAGATATATTTATGCACAAAAACCCAGAGGGAAACCACATTCTATAGCATTTGATGCATCAATAAAGTCTCATTTCATCAATAATCCAAGTGCTTTTCAAACTGTTCTACAAGAGAGATCTTATGATTCGAACCTTGCTGTAAATTTAAATATTGATGATATCCGAGAGAAAATAAACGTTGTAAAAGCTCCGATTTCACTCTATTTCATAGTGGACGCAAGCGCTTCAATGAGACGAACTTTAGATCAAACAATTAAGATAATTCAAAGTGTGCATGCAGAAGGGTATAAAAAAAAAGATAAAGTTTCGGTGATTTCTTTCCAAGGAAAAGATGCTGCCATACTTCAAAGACCTGCCGTTTCATTTTCTGTAGGGTTGAGTAAGCTTAAAACTCTCGAAGCAACATCCTATACTCCTCTCGCTTCTGCATTAAATAAAACTCTGACAATGATTCAACAGGAGAAAATAAAAGGTTTTAACCTACCTATTATCATAATTCTAAGCGATTTAGGCGCTAATATATCACTTAAATATCCCGATTTGAATGCATCTTCAAGTAATGATTTTCTAATCATCTCAGATGAGCTAGATGAAATTGCAAACAAAATTGATAACAAGAATATCATGATGATAATCATGAAACCAAAAAAAAGTTGGGCTACACGCTATTTAGGAGTAGACCAATTTTCGGTCGAACGCATTCAGAAAAGTTTTCTTAACAAAGCTTCAGCAAAAATCTTTGAATTTGATACATATAACCCAGATTCTACGATAATGACTTTAAAAGAAATTATAGAAAAGGGAACCGAATAATGAAAATAAAAGACTGAAATTTTTTTTTTTTTTTAAAGATTCCTATATCTTTTTATTGCCTGTATAAAAGCCAGATAAATTGGGCTCGGTCGGTACGGTCGGCTTGTGAATTCCGGATGAAATTGCGTACCCAGCATCCAGTGATCCTGATCAGTTAATTCAATAGCATTTACAATTTTTCCAGTTTCATCATAGGCAGATATTTTCATTCCCTTTTGTTCTGCTTCAGATGTCATGTAATCCTCATTAATATGAAACCTGTGTCGAAATCTCTCTCGTATTTCTTTTTTATTGTACGCATTGAAAAGTTTTGTGTCTTCCTTTATTACTATTTTATGGCCGCCCAACCGCATTGTGCCTCCCAAATTGACAATATTATTCTGCTCATCCATCATACTCACTGCAGGGTGGGTTGTATTTGGTTCTATTTCGGTAGAATGCGCGTCTTTAATTCCCATTATATGCCTCATAAATGCTACATAGAAGAGCTGTGCTCCGAAACATATTCCTAAGTATGGGATTTTCTCATCAATCGCAATTTCTGCAGAATTTATCATCTCTTCGGCCCCCCTTGTTCCGAATCCTGGAGTCAGTAAAATTCCATCGCATTCTTTTATATGTTTCTGGAATCCCTCTTTTTCCACATTAATGAAAACAATTTCTAAATTTACATGTTCGTGTGCACATGCATGTTTAAGCGCCTCATTAATTGATACATATGAATCCTTATTATCCGTGTATTTTCCAGGCATACCAATTTTTACAGTCTTTTTATTTTTATTTATGAAAAGTTGTGCGGTTTTTTTCCATTCTGAATAATTGTTAACGGAACTAAATTCCACTAATCTGGGTTTTAGGTCAAAGAGATCGCTTATTAAATCTCCTAATTTTTGCTCTTCAAAGATTAATGGAAGTGAATAAATTGATTCAATATCGGGATTTGAAATTACATATTGAGGTTGAACATTTGAGAATAAGGATATTTTTCTCTTTATCTCCTCACCTATAGGTATTTCAGAACGACAAATTAGAAAATCCGGTTGCAATCCTGCACTTTGAAGCGCTTTCACCGAATGTTGGGTCGGTTTGCTTTTTAATTCCCCTACAGCTTTTGAAAAAGGAACCACCGTAACATGGATTAATACCGTGTCGTTTGTTGGTATCTCTAACCTAAGTTGCCTAAAAGCCTCTAGAAATATTATAGATTCGACATCCCCCACTGTTCCTCCACATTCTATTATTAAAACATCCAAATCCTCGCTTTCCGCGATTCTAACTATTCTCTCTTTAATCATATTAGTACAATGAGGGATAATTTGAACTGTCTTTCCCAGGAAATCTCCCTTTCTTTCGCGTAGTATTGTTTCAAAATAAATCTGTCCACTAGTAATATTATGTGAAGGATGGATGAAATCACCCAAAAATCGTTCATACGTTCCAAAATCTTGGTCTAACTCCGCAATTTTCGTCGAAACATAGGGATTGTCCAGCGATTCATTAATAGGATTAAACACCCAAGCCTCATCTGTTATGAAACATTCCCCATGCTCTATCGGATTTAGGGTACCAGGATCGACATTGAGGTAAGGATCAATTTTTATAGCAGATACTCTAAATCCACGAAATTGGAAAATTTTGCCTATTGAAGCAGTTGTAACACCTTTTCCTATACCGCTCATTACGCCCCCGGTTACGAACACGTATTTAGTCATAAATTTTTCAACTTGATTCTACTTAAATTTCCTTTTTTTTAACCATTGAGATATTAAAATAAGAAATAATGGATCTTGGAATTTAAAATCACTGATATTGATATTGGAATATTTAAGATTGTGTGAAACTAAAAAATAAAGGAACTTAATGGCCAGAATGTGAATAAAAAATTATATAAATGTATATACTAAGAGATTTATGGTCTGAATAATCCCAGAACCACCTGTAGCACCCGCTTAAAATTTTATCTTATGTGTTCCCCCAGATAAACCAATTATGAATAAATTTTCATTTTGAAAAAAATAACTTTTATAAACCATAATTAGATAACCCAAAATTAAAATTGGTTTCATAAACCAATCGATTTTTTGTTTTTTCGCCATCACCGCTAAATAACATGGCGATATCAAATTAGCTTCAAAGCAGTCATCTAACATGTCTATAACTATATTAATATCATCTTCTTTAATTACATCTATCATTTCTGTTTGAGCGTTTTTAATAAGTAATTTTTCTTTTCAGCGTGGGCCTTTTTTATCTTATTAAAATTTTTGATCTTGCATTCTTCCCAAGCATGTGGGAGGTTGTACCTTAGATAAATTTTTTAGAATCAGTATAACAACTGATTTTACAATTTGTAAGAATCAAATTCTAGAAGTAAGATTTTTATTCTTACCGACGATGATATTATTATGTCAAATATAATTCGCTGTAAACTGTCCTCTAAAGGTCAATTGACTCTTCCAAAAAAGTTTCGTGATAAGCTAAACATCCATCCTGGAGATGAGGTCATTGTTCAATTAAAGGAGAATTCAATTACCATTCTCAATCCCCCCGGGCATTTAGGAATGTTAAGGGGGCTTTTAGGTGAGGAAATTGATGTTAAAAAGGCGGAAGATTTTATTCAACAAGAACGAAAAAAATGGAGGCTTTGATTTGAAATATATTGTGGATGCGGTGGCATTTTTGGCATATTTAGCGGATAAACTTCCAAAAAAGGCGAATGAGGTTTTTCAACAAGCCGAGAATAAGCAAGTGTCATTATATCTCCCTTCAATTGCCTTGGGGGAAAGCCTCTATACAATATATAAAAGTAAAGAAATCTTTGGTCAAATCATTCCAATGGAAAAAATTCCATTAATTTTTCAAATCTTACAATATACTGATAATTTTCACTTAATCTCCATGTCTCTTGAGGCGTGGAAAATATTTAACGAGAATTTTATGCCCGAATTACACGATAGGATGATATTAGCTTTAGCGATGGAACATGCAGCAACTGCAATTTTAACTTCGGATCCAGAAATTCAAACCAAATATGTATGTATTTGGTAGGTAAAAGAAAGGTAAGAATTAATGTATGTTAGAGCTTTACTAAATGTTACCTCTTTAGTAGTAAAGATTTGGTATCGTAATGATTAAAAGAATTAAAGAATGAAGGGATAAAGTCCATCAAATATAAAATATATAATAACTAATTATAAAAAAATAGAAATCAAAAAACATCTAAAGCACAGTGGAATAACGATTTAACTCCCATTCGCTGACTTGTGTGTTATAAAGTTGGTTTTCTTTCATTTTTGAGTCCGAATATGCTTTGTATGCAACTTCTCCTAACATGTCCCTTGTAAAAGTTGAATGTCGCATATGTGAGAGAGCTTCACCAAGGCTTTCAGGTAATTCTTCAACACCCATTTTCTTTCTTTCATCTTCAGAAATTTTGAATAAATTGACTTCTACAGGATCTGGGGGGAGAATTTTGTGCTCAATACCATCCAAACCTGCATTTAACAGAGCTGCAAATTGAAGATAACTATTTCCAGCTGGATCTGGGCTTCTAATTTCCATTCGGGCAGCATTTGCTTTTTCAAAGAAATTTGGAACTCGTATTAGCATAGATCGATTCTTAAAACCCCATGCTATGAGTGTAGGGGCTTCATAACCTGGAACTAACCTTTTATAACTGTTTGGCCATGAATTTAAAATGGCTGTCATGGAATGGGCGTGTTTTAATTGTCCACCAATAAAGTAGCGCAAAGTATCACTGATTTTGTTTGGATCATCTGGATCATAGAATACATTTGTCCCTTTTTCTATAGACCATAGGCTTTGATGAACATGCATGCCGGAACCATTGTGATTTGCCCAGGGTTTAGGCATAAATGTTGCTAAATATCCATTTTTTGCCGCGGTTGCTTTTATTACCATTTTCATAGTCATACAAGCATCAGCCATTTGCAGAACTTCATTATATTTTATATCAATTTCATGTTGAGACCTTGCAACTTCGTGGTGAACCGTTTCCACTTCTAAAAACGGGAAATTTTCTGCATTAAGGGCAATTTCCCTTCTTATTATATGATCTTGATTAGCAGCATCATCAGAAAAATATCCTCGTGTATCTGTTGCTTTTGGGACATCGCTTCCATTCTGTTTTAAGATGAAAAATTCAAGCTCGGGAGCGGCTTTCATAATGTATCCCATCTTTGCAGCCTTTTGGCATGCTCGTTCAAGAATATATCTCGGATCTCCTTCATACCTGCTCCCATCTGGATTATAAATATCACAAATAAATCGTCCATCGGTTTCTTCTTCATTTCTCCAAGGTATTATGCCAAACGTATTCGGATCGGGAACTGCAACCATGTCTGATTCTTCTAACCTACCATAACCTGTAATACTCGACCCATCAAATCCCTCTCCCGAATATATTACTTCTTCTATGCGATTTGAATTGATCCCAATTGATTTTAATGTTCCTTCTATGCTTAAAAATTGCAAAAGGCAGAATTTAATGTTCTTTTCTTCAATAATTCGTAACACTTCTTTGACTTGTTCCTTTTTATCTTGATTAAACGACATTTTTTCTTCACTTTGAAATTAATATTTTATCAATATATTTTTACAATAAAAAAGTTATTTAATAACCCGTTAAATCTCCGTGAATTTTATCATTTATTCCGACAATATCCTAATTTTTCTGCAAATGGGGATATCTAGTAAAAAAAGAAATTATTTTGAGTTATATTTAAGGAAAATATTTCCTATTTATGATCCATTAATGTGTGGAAGTTCCCATATAAGAGGCAGATTTAAAAAACCTAAGTTCTAACTTAATAATGTAGAAATAAAATGCAGATCGATATCCCAGATGAACCATCAACAGAATTAAAGAAGTTAGAAGCAGCTCTTGACTTGGTATTTAGTGCTGAAGCAAATATGAAAGGGCTTTTCGATGGATTGGTAAAAATTATTAACAGAACTAAGGATAATTTCATTTCGCTGGAACAACAAAAGAAAAATTTAGAAGACCAAAAAATTGAACTTGAACGAAAAGCTAAGAAACAAGCTAAGGAAATTTCCGGATTAACCCAAGATCAAATTCATCTTTTAAAAGAATATGAGGGTCTTAAAGAAGAATTGGAAAAATTTACCCGTATGGCAAGTGGTGACGGTGAAATTAAAATAGAAGATATGCGCGCGACCTTAGCGATTTACAGGGTTCTTCTCGAAGAAATCTATTCCAGTCAGCCTCATTTTAAAGTGTTATATTTATTACATGGAGATGCTGATGAGATGACAATTGACCAATTGAAAGGTGCCAGCGGGATTGGTGGTGCAATGATTCTCCGCGCTTGCCACGAACTGCACAGGGCGAATCTGATAAAATTTGATGAAGATACTCATATGTCTAAATTGGAGATGAGATTTTTTCCAAAAAAAAAACTGACCGAAAATTTAGGCACTGTTCAAATAGAGATAAAACTTCCAAATTAAATTCTTAAATATTAAATCTACTCCGGACTATTTAAGATCGCCTATTTTTTCCCCATTGTTTCTATTAAGTACAAATAATAGCGCCGCGATGTGGATAGCTTC
>JAUWMK010000098.1 GCA_030613185.1 Promethearchaeum sp. | reverse complement strand
ATGTTCTGGAGTGTATCGCATATTGCATTTTGGGTTTAGACATTGGACGGTCTTCATTTCCACTTCCGCAGACACTTTCCAAGCATGACCTCCAAGTTGCGGGACGGTTTTAGTCCATGTATCAACGATTTTATAGTTTTTACATCGACAAAACACACATTCGCCCGAGAAATAATCTCGGAAGTGCTCTTTTAAGATCGTAGTGCGAGTTTTGCGTTCAAAGTCCATAATTTTGCGAAGAATTTATCGAAGATAAAAGCTTCGATTAGAACCGACAAAAATTTAAATTATCCGAAAAAAATATCTTTAGTCTAATTAAAACTAAAGAATGAAAAAAATAACCGAATACTCGGTCAATAATTATATTAATTTATCAATTTTCATTTATCTTCAGTTTTCAACCAGATCAATGTATTATCAGAATCTGCTGATTCTTTGGACAGATAGAATGGAAAACTTTGAGAATTTGATTTATCCATCCCAAAATATACCTCTATCACGATTTCTGAATCTACTCCTACGGGAATAATTTTATCCTCTACAGAAACAGTGGACACAATTGTAATAGCAATTGATTCTCCCCCTTCAAGCCCAATTGGATAGGTTGGTAACAAAATAACATATCCATCATCGGTAAATTTCTCATAATTCATGCTTGGGGCAGTGGCCCCAGTTAGTTCATTCAATCGGACTCTTGCATCAACATCGATGTATTTTATCTCTTCACCGTGTTTAAATCCAATTTTAATCTCCGTAATCAAGCCTTTTTTTGCTCCTTCATTTTCAAAAGTCAATGGTAAACACAAGAACATTGCATTTTCGTAACTTGAAGAAATAAAACCGTAATTTACCAATCTTCCAGGATAAATTTTTGCGGGTTTGTTCATTTGAAGCCAATTATAGATTGATAACAGAGCTCCAAAAATTGCAGGGATGAGGCTTAATAAATCAATATCATAACCAAAAATCTCAACCATAAAATAATATCAATTTTGATGTTTATAAATCTATAATTGGCTTTAAAAAACAAAAAATCATTTGAAGCCAACTCTTATTAGATAATCTTTTTAACTTATTCGACTTTTATTATGTCTGAATAAAGTATTTTCATGCAATCATCACATATACCGTGAGTAAGTTTTATATCGGTATTTTTTAAAAAATATTCTTCGATATTTTGCCAATATCCTTGATCATTTCGAATTTTCTTACAATTAGCACAAATTGGAAGTAATCCTTTCAAAGTCTTGACTTCTTGCAAAGTTTTCTCCAATTCAACGTTTTTTTGAGACAATGTTTCATTTATTGAAATTAATTCTTTCGTTTTTGCTTTTACGAGAAGTTTTAACTCTTCATTGCGCCTTCTATATTCTTGAATTGGTGCAGATTCCCCACTTTGTTGAATTGGGAGAGGTGTAGAGAGATGCATATGTTCTAATTCCCAAAATTTATTATTTTGGCAAGATTTATGAAAAACGCAACTCATTCGGTTACTAAATAAAGTATGAGACTCACCATCAAATTTTGAAGTTATGTCGATTATCGCAAGCGCAATAAAACAATCCGCAGAGAGTTGTTGATATTGTTCATCATAAATGGTAAAATTCAAGTTTTTTGGAATTTGTTCAACATCACGTTGATAAAGATCAAGAAACGTAAGATCTCTCAAGGTATGTTCGTCTTCACCTGTTCCAAACCCAGATAACTGAGAAGAGATAATCTTTTTAAGTTCTTCTAAATCTCTATGAGCATATGTTTCTAGATAATGATGAAAGATATCATGCATTTCAGAAATTAAATCCATAATTGATTATAATAATTATTCATAACTATTATTCATTGTCAATTACTTTTAAATAACTCATCTATTTAGTTTTAAAATTTAAAGAAATTGAATTTACACAATACCTTTTACCCGTGGGTTTCGGACCATCATTAAAAACATGCCCTAAATGCCCTCCACACTGACTGCATAAAATTTCTTCCCTTAGCATTCCGATGCTATAATCCTGTTTAACATCAATAGTATCATTTATTGCAGCAAAAAAACTTGGCCAACCACAACCCGAATTAAATTTTGTATCTGAATCAAAGAGAGGTGAGCCACAACCAGAACAATAATAAATCCCCTCTTCTTTTTTGTCCAAATATTTTCCAGAAAAAGGGACTTCTGTTTCCTTTAAACGAAGGACCCTAAATTGTTCATCTGTTAATTTTTCGCGCCAATATTGAATTTTTTCATAATTTTTGTTAGCCATATTCAAAGAAATTAATAAATTAGAATTTTTAAAAGAATCCGTTTTAGTATAAAAGTAAATTCAGAATGTTTTTTTTTAGGAATAAATATATTTTGTGCATTTTTCTCACTATTATGAAAAAAATAGATGATATTCATTTGAGACTGAAAAATCATGGAGATTTTGCAACACCCAATGTTGAGAAACATTACCGACCTTCATTAGAACTTGAACCAATTCATCAAGATATCAAGCTTAAATTTGATTTACCAAACAAAAAAGCTAAAGGCATTGTTACTACAACAGTAAAAGCGAATGGAAATGCTGCGAATCATCTTATTTTTGATGCAATTGATTTAAATATTAATTCAGTTAAAGGCCCAAATAGATGGGATTATGATGGAAAGGTAATCAATCTATATTGGGAAACACCTTTCACAAAAGGAGAAAAACGAGAAGTATCTATTGAATATGAAATTAATGATCCGATTACAGGCATGTATTTTAGTTATCCAGATGATAAATACCCAAATAGACCAATATATGCAGTAACAGACCATGAAACAATTCGAGCACGTTATTGGCTTCCATGTATTGACCATATATCCATACGTTGCAGTATTGATTTCTTCCTAACCTCTGCTAAAGAACACTTCATCCTGGCTAATGGAAAAGCAATTGAAGAGAATGATAATGGAGATGGAACTAAAACGGCTCATTGGAACCAAAGTTTTCCTTGTCCAAGCTATCTAATAACATTAGCCGTAGGAGAATTTATTGAATATAAAGACAAACCAGCCGATGCAGGAAAAGGTCAAATTCCATTATCTTATTATACAACTAAGAATTTTAAAGTGGAAGATCTGAAACGCAGCTTTGATAAAACCGGTATGTTTCTTGATTGGATGAATAGAAAATTACAATGTCCATTAGAATGGGATAAATATTATCAAATTGCAACATTCAAACATGGAGGAGCAATGGAAAATATTAGTTTTGTAACTTGGGGCGATTTTGCAATAGTTAATGAAAAAGAAGCTAAGGAATTTCTGTATTTAATTGATTTAATCAATGTTCACGAAATGGCCCATTCTTGGTTCGGGGATATGATTGTATGCAATGAATTCAGCGCCGCTTGGCTTAAAGAATCGTTTGCTGTGTTCATGGAGGGTGTTTACTTTAAAGATAAGTTAAGTTATGATGATTATCTTTATGAGCTCTTTTTAAATGCAACAAATTATATGGAAGAATCTGATACAAAATATGCCAGACCAATTGTGACTAACGAGTATGATAGTTCTTGGGATATGTATGATCGCCATCTTTATCCCGGGGGAGCATGGCGAATTCATATGCTCCAAAATATTGTTGGTGATGCTTTCTGGCAAGCAGTATCCGATTATCTTAACACCTACAAGGGGAAAATAGTAGAAACTATTGATTTTCAAAGAAAATTAGAAGAGCATTCTGGAATGAGTTTGGAAGGTTTCTTTGAACAATGGCTTTACAGCCCAGGTTATCCAAAATTGAAGGTTTCTTTTACATATGATGATAAAACTCATCTTGGATCCTTAAAAATAGAACAAACTCAAGAAGATAAGAAGAAGAAAATAGGTAATTTTAAGTTTCCACTTGAAGTAAAATATGAAATTGATGGAAAATTAGTTCACCAGACATTTCAGATAAAGGAAAAAGAGCAAACATTATTTATACGTTGTGATAAAAAACCGAAACAAATTGTTCTCGATCCAAATTATAAAACTCTTTTCTCTTTGGAATTTAATCCAGGTACAGATATGTTAATCCACCAACTTCAATCAGAATCAAATAATATTATCGATCGAATTCGAGCAGCAGGTGAATTAGCTAAAGAGGGTAAGAAAAACAATATCAAAGCAATAAAGGAAGCTTATGAAAAGGAAAGTTTCTGGGGAACAAAAATTCAGTTTGCTAAAATTCTTTCAAAATCACCAAATTTTGATGGAATTAAATTATTAATTGAGATTCTGGATTCTGAAACAGATCCAATGGTTTTACAAGAGTTAATAGCAACTTTAGAGAATTCTCGCTATGAAATTGTGTTTAAAGCCATGAAAAAATATCTCCAACGTGAAGATAAACTATATTGGGCGTCTAATAGAGCTTTGAAAGTAATAGGATCGCAACGAAATGAAGATGCTTTTGAGTTCTTAATAAACTACCACATAGATGAAGATTACAATTTCATCATTCAATCAGGATTATATACTGCAATTGGAAAAACTCGTTCAGAAAAAGCCATAGATTATCTAATTAAACGTTTACCGTATGGAAAAGAATCAGAATACGTTAGAAATGCAATAATTGGTGCTTTAGGTGAAGTAACAACATGGTCAGAAAAACCGATCAAAGAGAAAGTTATGAATAATTTAACTGATCTACTTAAAACCGAAAAAAATGAGAATATAATTCATATTATTAGTCGAACCTTAAGTGGATTTAAAGATACTCAGGTTATTTCAGCTATAGAAGGAGCAAAATATAAAATGGCAACTCAAGATCATCCTGCTGTAGATCGTAGAATCAAATCGATTACTAAGGGCAAATCTGATGAAGAAGAAAAAGCCCAGCTTCAAAAAGATTTAGATGAAATGAAGAAAAAAGTGAAAGATTTATTTGCAAAAGTTGAAAATTTGGAAGCAAAAATTAAGAAGGAATGAAATTTCAACCCAATATAGTTCTCTCTTAAAATTTTTTTTATTTTGTGGATGAAACATATGAACTTGCTATAATATGGGCTAAACGTAATGGCTCAGGAATTGCACAATATTCGGATAAGTGATTTAATAGATCGATAATTTCATTCTTAGTAATCCCGATTGCGTGGAAAAAAATCTCTCTTGAAATTTTTGGATCTTGATTTATAGATACGATAAGTGACTCTAGCTTGGGTAATTTCTTCAAAACTTCTATTTGTTCTTCGCGTTCGGGAAAAACTTTACTGTAAATTTCGCTCATCAAAGTTTTTGGTTTCTTATCAGGTAATAAAATAATTGGAATTTTAGTTTTTTCATATATTTCAAAGGGATTTGGCAGATTAAATCCTCCTAATGTCGGTGAATCAATCATTATTAGTCGGATTTCATTTTTGTAGGGATTAGTTCCATACATTTTAAGAATTTCTTGAGTTGAATCTATTCCATCAACTTGAATCATTCCATTGGAAACATGTAGGAGTTGAATTCCTCTACAAACTACTCCAATTAAGGAAATTTTTGGAATATATTTTGAATTTTGATTAAAGTTTGCCAAATCTGACTTTAGATGCGGACCATCATCGAAAGCCATTATACAAATTTTTTTCTTCACGAAGGAAATATAGTTAAAAGGTAGTTTTTAATCTTCGTCAAAATATGTGTGAATGCTTGAATTGCACCCAATTTTTCAATTTTAAAATCGTTTAAATTGTAATTTTTTAGAATTTCAATTAGAATCTCAGCCATTGATTCCAAAGACCATCCAATACAATACATATATCCAATTAATGCTTCAGCGGTATCGGCTAATCCATGCGCATCTGAACGAGTCTTTGCATAAATTTTCATCTTAGATTGTTTTAAAGCAGTGGATAAAATTGTTCGGCTAACCTTTCTCTGATCTAATTTTCCTAAAACAACAGATTTAGCAAGAGAATAAATAAAATTAGTGACAGTATCGCCGAATTTGGCTAGATCTTTATCAATGCCAATTTCTTTTATACTTTTTTTACTCTGAATAATTTTTTGAAGTGAGGATGGAATATCATCCATAATAATAACCTTTGAAAAGAATTGAAAAAAATTATGATTTAATTGTGGAAACAGCGTTTCCCATACCTTTCCAATCAATACGCATTAATTTCAAAGCTTCTTTTAGTATATTTTTAATTTCTTTTGTTCCATCTGTGCGAACGTACAACACAGGAGGTTCGAGACTAGTATTTTTATAGGCAGTAAACTCGACACCCTTGCATTTAAGAACTTTAGTGACTAAATAGTTCATAAATCCATGAGATTGATGTATCACATGAACATAAAACTCAGTTCCATTTTCTTCTTGTTCAATAGATATTTTCAAATATTTAAAATCTCTTTGGGGTTCAATTAATTCTTGAGATAAACGTTCTGCTAGATCCTCTGAAGATGCATCATCTGATGTAGTTGAACTCGTTATTTTTAAAGATGATTTGGCTTTTTGTTCTTCTTTACGAAGATCTTCTAATTCTTCGCTATTATCAAGTTCACCAAAAGCTTCATCGTCTAGATCATTTTCAGCAGTTTTCTTCTTACCCATAAAATTTTCAATCCAGCATCTCAATAAAATTTTATTATTTATTCTTCTAACTCGTCAATAAAAGATCTCATGTTATGTTCAAAAAGATTAATTTTATCTTTTGGCCCTGAAACGCTCAAAATTAAACCAGAATCATGAGTATAGCTAATTCTTATTTGAAGACCCGAACTTTTACTCTTTTTCTTAGCGAAATGAATATATCCTTCAATATCACTAATTGAATTAGGTTTAAAAAAAAGTGATTTTTTGCCTGTTTTTGCCATTTCAACGATCACATTCTCTAAAACTAAAAACGCAGTTGAATTTCGACTTGACCATAATCTTCAGCAATTTTTTTCCTTTCAGAATGATTGCAGAAAGGACATTTCACTTGATCTCGACCTTTACGTTCCATTTTATGACCACAATATTTACAATTAGAAATAATAACACCTAAATTCGGTGCATTTGTAGCAATTTTCCATTCTTTTCCAAACTTTGTTAAAACTCTGGCTCTAATTAAATCTGTTTTTTGGAAAACATTATCTAATTTATCAACATAACTTTTAGAAACACTGGAAACATGAATGTTTGCAAAAGTTCCATTTTTAATAATAACCTTATCATTTAGCGAAACAAGTCGTACTCCCACCGAACTCTTTCTGATCATTGAAATTTCACCGATAATTAAATCTCCTTCCTTAGGAATGGTTCTTTTTTCTTCATTGTGGGCATTAATATGTATTATTCGATCTTTTTCATTAATACTTAGAATACCGTTGATTGCGGCATATATATTACCATTTTCAGAATATGTTGAGTCTTGTGAACCTAAAAATTGTTCTTCAAAACCCAATTCATCACCAATTTTTACAATATCACCTGATTTTGGGATTATCATACATTTTTCATCTGTGTTTCTATTTCTATTTCTATTTATAAATAATTAAATGAAGCAAACCTTTTTTAGATTATGACAAATCCATTGAAAAAAAGTGAATTTATTAATTATATTCAAGGTTTAAAATCATTCCAAGATCCAAAGATTGAATATGAGCAATATCAGACTGATGCAATTGCAACAGCAGATTTATTTTTCCATATTGCTTTTGAATTAAACGATTTATCAGATAATCTAATCGTGGATTTGGGAGCTGGAACAGGAAATTATACAGTTGCAGCAGTTTTATTAGGCTGCCCTAAAGTAATTTCAGTGGACATAGATTCAAATGCATTAAAAATATTAAAGGAAAATATATCAGTACTTGAGATATCGGATAAAATTCATATAATTCAAGCCGATTTGCGAGAAAAAGATATTACTAATGAAATAATAGAATTTAAAAAAGAAAATTTTAATGAAAATAGTAAAATTGTTGTGGTTTCAAATCCTCCCTTCGGAGTTCATAACAAAGGAGCGGATGTTGTTTTTCTTTCTCAAGCATTTAAATTTGCAGATATAATTTATTCCATCCATAATTCCGATGAAAAAACACGGGAATATCTGGCTAAAAAAATCGTAAAATTCGGTGGAATTATTTCAGAACGGTCAACTCTCTATTTAATACTTAAAAAAACCTATAAATTCCACTCTAAAAAGGTTAAGCGCATAAAAACGGATGTTTACAGAATTATAAATAAAAAAAAAAGATGATTTAAAAATTAGAATAAACTTTTTATTGGTAGTTCTTATAATCTTCATAGGATTTAGGATAATAAGCATTTTGTCCCAATTCTTCTTCAATACGGAGTATTTGGTTGTATTTAGACATTCTATCAGAACGACAAGGAGCACCTGATTTAATTTGACCCGTACATAATCCCACAACAATATCTGCAATTGTATTATCTGACGTTTCACCAGAACGATGAGAGACCATTACTGTGTAATTATTTTCATAAGCCATTTTACATGCAGCTATCGCTTCCGAAATGGATCCGATTTGATTGATCTTTAAAAGGAGCGAATCACCCGCTCCAATATCTATTGCTTTTTGAAGCCTCAATACATTAGTGACAGTGAGATCGTCAGTAACTATCTGGCATTTTCCTTTAACTTTTTTAGTTAAAGCTGCAAAATCTTCGTAAGCTTCTTCATCAAATGGATCTTCAATTGATTTGATTGGATATTTCTCAACTAAATCTGCCCAGAAATCAATCAATTCAGCGGGAGTGAGTTTTTTCCCATCAATATTATAGATATTATTTTCTTTATCATAAAACTCAGCTGCTGCGGGATCCATGGCTAAAATAATATCCTTTCCTGGAACATATCCAGCAATTTTTATTGATTCCATTATAATATTCAATGCTTCTTCCGTAGTATTTAAGGCAGGAGCAAAACCACCTTCATCACCTACATTAACACTTGTTGCCCCATATTTCTCTTTAATTACTTTTTTCATTGTATGGTAAACTTCAGCAGTCATTCTAAGAGCCTCAGAAAAAGAAGGGGCTCCAACGGCTTGAATCATAAATTCTTGCGGAGCTAAATTTCCTCCCGCATGTTTACCCCCATTAATTACATTAGATGAAGGTATAGGGAGCAAATATTTATCCGTTTTTTTTCCGTGAGCCAATTCGTATATGTATTCATAAAGAGCTTGCTTGTTTATTTTTGCAGCGGCTTTTAATGCACACATTGAAACCGAAAGAATTGCATTCGCCCCAAAATTACCCTTATTATCGGTTCCATCGGCCTTTATCATTGCATTATCAATATTTTCTTGTTCATTGCAATTCATGCCAATTACAATTTTGCTAATTTCATTATTTACATTTGAAACAGCCTTTAACACACCTTTCCCAGCGAATTTTTTTGGATCACCATCACGCAGTTCAACGGCTTCAGCTTCACCTGTACTAGCCCCCGAAGGAACAGCTGCTCGGACAAACGTGTTACCTGCCCACATATCGCATTCAACAGTCGGATTCCCTCTTGAATCCAAAATCCAACGAGCTTTTATTTTATTAATCGTAAAATTCATTTTTTCCATCTCAATTAATTCAATTCTCTTTAATCATTCAAGCCTTAAAAAAAAATTTCATCCATTAAGGATCCATTTTATTATTTAATTTTCAATTCAATATTAAAATCCAGATCCCTTAAAGTTATATCTCCATTTTTTCCTTCATGTATTGTATAAGCTTTTGAAATTTGATCAAAATAAGGTTCATTTGAAAAGACATGATAAAGTACATCAGAAAACACTTCTTGGTAACCACCCCTGATATCTTCATGAGATTTTATGATTCTCTTTTGGTTATTTAACTCCAAAAATTGCTTGACCTCCTCAAGAGTATAATAAAAATGCCCATGATAAGACCGCTCACTCTTAATTTCTAGGGATGTTTTAATCGGATCGTTCCAACGAACCTGAATAAAAGCATCATATAGATCTTTTTTCAATTTCTTATCAAGAATTTTAAGATATTCAATATGGGGTTTGGGCATCTGTTCAAACAATTTCAAAGGCAGAATATCTTTCGGAATTCCTGCATGCATACATACAGAGTTTTTAGGAGTTATTGCAACTAATGACATTAAATTGTATATCGCATTTACGAGAGCTAAAACTGCTTGAAACTCTTTATTTATAGGAAAATAATTCTGTAACTCTTTATAGAATCCAAACATCAAATTCAATTCAAGATCTTCATGATTTCCTCTGAGTAGAATTATGCGTTCAGGCCACAATATTGAAAGACATATTAAAAAGAAGAAATTCAAATAACTCTGTTCACCTCTGTCCACATAATCCCCTAAAAAGAGAATTGAATCAACTTTTCCCTCAAAAAATGGTTTAACTATTCTCAGAGTTGAATTAAGATCACCATGCGTGTCCCCAACAATTAATAAATTATTGAAATTATTACTGTTGATCTTTTCTAAGATAGCTAAATTTGAGATTTCTTGAGAAACTTGTTGATATTTTATCCATATTTGGGCCAATTGATGAAGAGTAAATGGGCTAATATCCTTCATTATTAAATAAACTGAAGGAGTCTCGACAAAATTCTGAATAAATTTAGGAATAAACCTTCTATCGAAAGGTCGCATTTTTTTAAACCCTACAGCTAATATCTTGTTAAAAATATTTATTACTTGATATTGATTCTTAGAATTTAAAAAAGTTCTCCCATTTTTCAATTACATTAAAGAATTCTATGATTTGTGGATGATCAAGATCAATTTTTTTTATATTGAAAAAGTCTTCCCATCCTGAACGGACGTCACCTGGAGTCAAAAGAGTTTCAAAATCTTCTTTAGTGTGGAGAAAACGTATATATCCATCATGCAATTCTTCATTTATAACTTTAGCTCCAAAAATATTATTTACTCTTGTTGTAAAACCCAAATATTGTCTGATGGGATAGATACAATTGGTTTTATACCTAAGAACTATATAGTTTTCTGATAAATTTTCCTCTTTCCCCTTTCTTTCTTGAAATAATGACTGAAATTCGAGGTTGTTGTCTATAAGATTTTCAAAAACATATATGTAAAATGAAAAAGATTTCTCGTAAATTTTTTCAAAATCCCTCTTTGATTCAAAGTCAATTCTCACATAAGAGTCATCTTTTAAATCAAATATTTCATAATCTTTCTTATATAGAAGTTTGAATGCCCTTCCAATTTTATCTATTAATTCAAAAATTGATACTTCCTTTTCGAAAGTTCGTTCTATTGAAATTTCTAGGAAAGGTTTACTCACATGATATATAATATTTTTTTTCCTATGTTTTTTACTTAAAATAATCCAAGTGAAGTGTTATATCTCGAAGAGAAATATGTAATATTTCATAGTTTTTTTCTTATCCAAAAACAATGGCTTTGTAATTGATGAAATTGCACCTAATTTATCTGATTTAAAGAGTTTGTCCTTAATTTGATTAACTATTTCAATTTAAATTGTAAACCCCTTTTCAAGTCATGTCAAAATATATTCAAAAGCGCTTCTTATATATCAAAAATAGAACCTTATGCATAAAGTTAATCCTATATAAGCATTAGGGAATAGTCTTTATTGAATACGCCATTTTCTTAAAACTTTTTATACTTTTACAGCAAAAGTTACTCATGTCTTTTTTAGTTTTAGCTGGTTTAAAATTCAGTCGAGAAGATATAGGTGAGGTTGGTAAGACCGAAAAGGATACGCTACCTGCAGTAATAATGATTTTTATTAGTATTTTATTCGCATCTGTTATTGCTTTCTTTCTAGGAAATGGAGGGTCAGGCGGCCTATCAGGTTTAGAATTGGAGGGATTTGATGCCGCTATTGCAGGACTTGGTAGTGGCTTGATCGGAACATTTCTCTCTGCAATAATTCTGGCTTTAGTTATGTTGCTTTTTAAAGTCAACCCTACAATAGTTGGAACCATCCGAGTGTATGGAGCAGTTGTTATTTGGTCAATCATTGGAGATATTATTGGATTACTCCTTACATTATATCTACCAGATCTTTCAATGTTAAGTATATTATTTTGGTTGATCTTTAATATCGCTTTGATGATAGGCATGGTAGGATATACCGAAGCTAAATACTGGCAATCGTTCTTAGGTATTGTAATTACCTTTGCAATTATTTTCGGAATCTCGATGCTATATGGAATGCTTATTGAATTGATTTTTATAGCTTAATTCAAAAACAAATAAAATTTCCATATTTTTTTCTTTTTTTATCTTCTTACTTTTTCTAATCCAAAACTCGCTCAATTTTCATTTTCTCTCTTGTTTAAAGGGAAAATGAGTAGTTTCTGCTAAAAAATTTGAAAAAAAAGTTAACGAGATTCGTGTATTGTCTCGTATATTGGATTAAAAATCGATATCCTGGCCAATATTTTCTTTTAGAGCTCTGTCGTATACAAGTTTCGCAACAGCAACATCTTGGGCAGCAATTCCAACAGATTTAAAGACAGTGATCTCAGAAGGTGATTGTCGACCTGGAGTTTTTCCGTTTATAATATCCCCGATTGAAATAATATCTTCTGATTGAATACTTCCTTCATTAATTGGCATAATATAATCTCCCGCCTCAGCTAAACACGCGGAAGCCATTCCTGCTGTGAGTAAATTGGCTTTTTTAATGATGGTTTCATCTAATTCTCGACTTTTGGGTGCATGCGCCCCAATACTAGATATATGGGTACCTTGTCTGATTTTTGTTCCATCAAAAACAGGAGTTGTACTGGTTGAAGCTGCAACTAAAATATCGGATTCTTCATATAAATCATCAATTGAATCAACAATTTCTACTTGAATACCCAATTCTTTCTCAAGTTCTTCTTTAAAGCTTTCAGAAGCTGCTTTAACCACATCAAATACTTTACATTTCTCGAGTTTTTGGTCCAATGCCCAATAAACTGCTACTACTTGTTTTCTTGCTTGAGCTCCTGCTCCAACAATACCCATAGCCTTGCTATCTTTACGAGCCAAATACTTGACTGAAACACCAGTAGCAGCTCCAGTTCTCATTGCTGTAATCAACCCACCATCCATAATCCCTACAATTTCACCAGTATTAATATCTTGAATCATTATCTTGCCAAGAACCGTAGGCATATTGTATTTTTCAGGGTTATGTTTGTAC
>JAUWMK010000015.1 GCA_030613185.1 Promethearchaeum sp. | reverse complement strand
TTGAAGCTTCAAACACAATCGTTACCAACTATGCCTGTCCAAGTAGGCTCATCGCGTCGTTTACGAGGTAAATAATAGTACTTGTTGCATATACCGCTCCTATTTTTTTTACATTCCAGAATATAACTTCATGTCGCACTTATTGGATCGCCTTCAGATTTCATTTCAAAAGTATCTCCTTAGAAAAAAATTAACTAAAGAATATGTCCAAAGACAACAGAATCAAACTAATGAAAAATTTACACAAAAAATTGATTCAGATGGAAATTCAAAAAAAACTTATTATTATAAAAAGTCGAAAGAGGATATTATACACCTATCCAAAGCTACTGATATAAAATATAGGGAGGTTTTTTGGCAGATTTTTTTGGATATAATTAAAAAAGACCGCTATAGTTTAATCTCTGATAAGTTCGAATCCGCTAAAATTAATTACAAAATTTTTAAAGTCTATTACTTATTAACGACATCGAATAATGATCAAATAGGATTCGATATTGACAATAAAAAATTTGTTCGATCAAGAGAAGATTTAATCTGGCATATACATTTGTTTGAAGATATTTCTGAGAATTTTAAGGATGTATTTAAAAATTTACTAAATGCCTTTGAATCGGATATTTCTTTTGAAGGAGGGCTTGAAAAAGAGTTTTATGGGGAATTATATAACGAAATTCTAATTAAAATCCCAAAGAACAAAATAACTTTACCTCGTTGATATTTTTTAGAAAATAACTAGTCTCCATTATTTTAAATTGGTGAACAACGTTTATTATAATAAATAATTAGTGAGAAGAACAAAATGAATATTCCAGACTCTGAAAAAAAAGTTTTGGCCGATTTCAAATATGCTATTCCGGAACTTACTGAGTGGAAAAGGTATGCTCGCATGCCCCGTGTAGGTTTTTTTGCCGAAAACGGACACATAACAAGATTAACATTACGCGGATTAAATTTAACCGAACTCCCTAACTCGATCGGAAACTTTAAAGAACTTCGAGAACTTCTATTGGATTCTAACTACTTATCTAGTCTGCCAGAATCTTTCCAAAATCTCACTAATTTGGAAGTTCTTCAACTAGAGAGAAATAACTTCACTTTACTGCCCATTTGGATTGGAAATTTGAAAAATCTCCGCGTACTTTTTTTAGGGGATAATAAATTCCGCACCTTGTTTGAAACCATCGGAAACCTTGAAAATCTGAGAGAACTTGATTTAGGCAGATATAATTTCACTTCACTGCCCGAATGGTTTGGAAATTTGAAAAATCTTACTTGTGTTTATTTGGGGCCCAATAAAATCTCTGTTTTGCCCGAATCCTTCAAAAATCTTAAAAAATTTGCATGGATTGGCTTAGAAGATGCAGGTCTCCGCTCGTTTTCAAATATTCCCCAAGAATTTATTGACCAAATCGACCCCTTTGAAGATTGTTTAGACTGGGAATGTTTTTCATCCAAAGGGAATTACCCCTCCAAACATGCTAAAGAGACTATAGGATTAGACGAGAATATTTATGATATTTGGGATTATTACTGTGTTTCGCCCCTAGAACTCGCCGCGAAATATGCTAAGGATCAAAATTCATTAATTCCACATGAAAAGGATCGGTTGGCGTGGGAAGGTGGTTTTCGGGAACGACAGTTAATTGAAGAGGGAGGAGTCGAACCTGATGATTTTATTCTTGCTGAAATAAACAAACGTCTTGTTATTAAATGCGATAATGGTTTAGAATTAATAAAATAAGTTTTTATAATTTTGAAAAATAGAAATCATATGGTTCATTAGAAAAAATATTTCAGAAGTGATATTTTTCAGAGATTTCAATTTCGAAATGAAAAATATAATGTTCTTTTTTGATCCCATCGTAAAATAACTTTCAGTCAAATTTTACAAATATATATTTAATATTTATGATCATCTATTCCAAATCAATATTTTTAGTTATGATGTATAATTTCTAAGATATAGCGTTCACAATTTAGAATATTATATTTCTAAATGCGAAATACCATCGTATTTGAATTTTGGGAACATGTATTCCAAGATATTTAATATGAATACAGTGTATTACAGATTCTAAATGCAAATTTTCATGCTTATTAAAAATTTATTAAAAAGTTAATAAGAAAATTTCTAGAGATCTATCTTTGTAATACACCGTATTATAAAATTTCACTTTTTTTCTTTCAAATCATTCAAAATGGTTAAATAAGCGAGTTACCTTTAATTAACTAAACATTTATATAAAAAAATTATAGAGGGAAAAAAAATGGAATCCGTTCAAGATTATTCATCAATTAAACAAGACAAAATCAGTCTTATTCTCGGAGATGAAGCTGTAAAAGTAGCTAAAGCTCTGTCAAGCCCAACCCGTCAGAAAATATTGCGCTTTTTGTCTGAAGGACCACTAGATATTTCAGCCATTGCAAAAAAATTAAACCAAACTGAAGCAAATAGTTCAGCACAACTCGCAATCTTGCAGAAGTCAGGATTAGTTATGAGTCGTTATGAACCTGGTAATCATGGAGTGCGAAAGATCTGTGAATTAAGATTTAATTCAATAGATATTGATTTAATGAATTCTTAAATCTTTATCCTTTTTTATAATAATTATAACTATCCTTATCTAATATCTAAAAGCAAAATATATCTGATTTTTCAACCTATTACAGGTTTCTTTCAATATTATTGAATATTTTAGATTAGAACTTATTCTCAGTAATATTACCAATTATTTATCGTTTACATTATATAAAAGATAACAACTCGGCAAATTTTCATAATTTTATTGGTTTCTTATCATATATTCTTTGTACCATTATCTATCATTAACTATTCTTCTGATATATTTTTTGGAATTATTCCAATTTTTTTTATTTACCCATTAATATAATACCGTGTATTACAAATATTTTATTAAAGCTAAAACCTCAAGGCGATTACATGAAAGAATCAGAAGAAAATAAAATGTTTTCATTACGATTAAAACCGAAATTAATTGCACGGATAAATAAATTAAGTGGTGAGTTGGGAGTTTCAAAAACCAATATTGCTCGTAGTTACCTTCAATTAAGTGAATACGTTCTTGTGGAACCAAGTTCAGATTTAACTACATTTACCAAAATGAGTCTTTCAATTTTTCCTACTGAGATCTTAAAAGAATTACTTGATTCACAGGATGAGAAAAAACAAATTTCAATAGGCGATAAGTTGGGAACAATAATCAATAATAATTTTCAAATTATGGGTCTTCAAAATCTTGAGGAAAAACGAAAGTTAATTCATGGTTTAAATTGGATTAAGTTCACACCTGTTCAACTTATTGACGAAGAAATCGATCCAAACAATACAAAAGATAAAATAAAAATAAAAATAAAAAAGCAATATTGGGGCATTCCCAAAGATACATGGCCTATATTAGTTATCCATGCAATGTTATTTCGATTAATTTATAACCAAAAGTATACTTCAAATTGGGAATTGAAACTTTTGAAGGATTTCTTATCAGAGACAGAGAAAAAACAAAAAGATTTTGCGAAAAATCCGAAGAAATATTCAATTTATAATAAGAAGAAAGATTTTATTATAAAATTTGCAAATGAAATAGGTAGCCGTAAAGAGAATTTTGAAGCAGAGCATATATATTATTATTTTGATGTTTTAAGGATTGAAGAGGAATAGAAATAAAAAAATTAAAAACGAATTCTTAGATTCTAGCAATTCTTTTCTTATTGAGTATAAGACTTGAAAGACCAATCATTCCTATTAGCGTGAATACGAGTAGAAATTCAACATTGTAGCCATCTAAAAACTTTTTATCATCCCCATTCGAGTCATCTCCTTCAATGTTGTAATTATCACCAATATATTGAATAGCAGATGCAATTTCTTCAATACTATTTTGAAGAAGCGCTTCCATCGTAGAATAATATGTCTGATGGGCCACAGTATCACCACTACGAGATGAATAGGTCTGTACCCAACCAGTAAAATGATTATTGTGCAAGTAATCTGCTTCACCAGCAGTCAAATTTGCACAATCTACGGCTGCATCGAATGGTTTTTTACTTATCACATCTACTGAAGTGTCGATTAAGAAGAAATCTCCCTTATTATCAACCTCATTTGTCCGTGTTTGAACGTATCCCTCGATGGTGCTGTGGTGGTCATCATAATTAATCGATTCGGTGTTTTCCATTACATGAGAGAACATGCTCATATCAGCGATATAATGTGTCATCGCCCCTAAATAGTAAGCAGCGACTTGAAAATTTCCTTCCGTTAAGGCAACATCAGCGTGATCTCCACACCATTTTGCTCTAACAGCAGAATCATCTTCTAAAATAGTTCCATCAGCATTGAAATATATATGATGATATGTTGTATCTCCAAATCCCGTTAAAGCTGTTCCGTTCAGAGTTATATCTATACCTGAATTGTCGGGAGCTTCGGTTCCCAAGTAGTAAATTGTTTCATAATCACGGAGCCATTGCCATGCTGATGTGTCATTGTTACTTAAGGTTTCTAAAGCCAGATCTGCAATCCAATCGTGGGTTCCGTAATGATAGTCAAAATTATAGCCATCAACATCTGAAGCAAAAGTAGATTCCCCGGTTCCACCGTCCCCATTATTCCATGCTTTCGAAGAAGGTATTATTGTTAAAAACAGCATTGCAACTAGAAGAAGAATTTCGGTGTTGAGTTTATTGATATGTTGAATCTTCATTACTAAGCTGATAGTTACTCACCCATAAAAAGTTCTTTATTAAGAGAATCGATATGTTTTATTTTCCAATTCCAAATTTGGTTTTTAACTCCTGAAAATTGAAAAAATTCAAGAAGAATTAATTTCTTGTCATAAAATTTTTATTTCAGTTCACAGATATTTTGGTCACTAATAATCAATTTTTATTAGGTGATTTAATATGATAACAGGTAAAGAATATGAATTTGAGATTATAGATCGGCCAACTTTTTCTTATTTAAAGATATTATTAAAACAGGGGCAGAAAATAAAAGCAGAAAGAGGGGCTATGATGTTTTTTGAGCCTACAATTGTAATTGAAACAAAAAAAGCGGAGAAAAGTTTATTAAAATCTTTAAAACGGACTTTAGCTGGAGAAACTATGTTACTTAACTATTTCACCGCTAATAATAATGGTTGGTTAAGTTTGGCGCCCCCTTTCGCAGGGGACCTCATGTATTTAGCAATGGAACAGGGATCCTCATGGATTGTATTTTCTGGTGGATATATTGCTAGTTCACTAGGTTTGACTCAAATTACTTGATTTACTGGGCTAAAGAAATCCTTTTTTAGTGGTGAAAGTGCTTTTGCACTAACAATTAGTGCAGATGAAGGTCCAGGGGATCTTTTTATTGGAGCAAATGGGGCATTTATTGAATGGACACTTCAACCAGGCCAGATACTTAATTGTGATAACGGTCATCTCGTGGCTATGGAAAGTACAATTAGTATGGATATAAAAAAGGTCGGAGGTTGGAAAACGACTATGTTATCTGGAGAAGGGGTTGTGTGTCAACTAACAGGTCCAGGAAGAGTAATTATTCAAAGCAGAAATCCGAGAGAATATGCAATGTGGCTATATAGATTCATGCCACACCCAAGCAATTAAAATTTCATCTACTTTTTTTTTGATTTTTCTCTATAAAATTATCTAATCATAATAATCGATTATTTATTTTCAAAAATCATTTCACGAATGGAATTTAAGATATATTCAAAGTATAATCGTTCATTTTTTTTCAAAGGATCAACATCTTGGTAATAATCAGAGATTGATGATTCCATAATAATCACACCCATAATCAAACTCCAAACTTTCATTGCTAAAAATTCTGGGTGGGGTATTTTTATTTGTTCATTATGTTGGATATTTTTGAATAAAGAAAACAAATATTTAGAAAATTGTGGATCTTGAAATTCTTCAAAAGGTCCTTTATCTTTGTCTGAAATAGGGGGTTTCATAAGAAACATTAAATAAAATCTGGGATCATCCACCCCAACTTTTCCATTTTTCTATATTGTATTACCATAGATCTCAAGCAATTATAATTAATGGAATCGAATATATTCATTTAAAACTACAGTATTGACTCATAAATATAAAGAAAACCAGAAAAAAATCAATTTTAGTTAATATATATATTATTGCGTTTTCATTCAAAATTATTGTAAAATACCGAATTTTGTGTTTGTAATAATGAATTGGAATATTCAGGTTCTTTACTAACCCATTTTTTAATCAAGAGTGATTTTAAAGCAGGATATTTTTCAATAGTTCTACCTTTTTTATAAAAATTTGTGTTTAGCAAAGTATTGGCCAATACTATAATGGAATTTATATTTGGGGTTGAAATTGAGATGTATTTACCAATTGATGATAGAGGCACTAACCCAGTTGGAATATCTTCAGTTAAATATCTAATTCTTAAACTCTTAGGGGCTTTGATATTTTTATAACTCTCTATTTGATGAAAAACTTCATAATAATCAGTAGCTTTACAGCCATATACTTGATTTGCCCATTTTATAAGAGATGTTGGTTTAACCCCAATATATTTCAAAATTTTACACCTTTCTTTATCGATTTTTTCAACTAAATTTGCAATATTTCTAGAAATACCTTCTTCATAGAAGTGGAATTGAGATTTCCGAGTGATTGAACCCGCATTCAAGACAGTTACAACCGGATGGATTACTGCACCCATATTATTTAAACTAGTTTCCCTTATATCATCGACAAGATTAAATTCGGGAAATATGGAATTAATAATTGGAAAAAGTAATTCATTATCTTCTTCAGGATAAAAACAGAAATCAACTGTATTTTTAATTTTTAATATGGAAACACCAAAATCATAAATTTTTCTACAAGTAAACAATAAAGTTTGTGTTTCTCCTACATGAATTTGCAATTTAGGGCGATATTTTCTTATTGTATTATAAACTTCAATTGCTCCCCAAGTTCTTCCGGGATTTAAAATGATTATCTGATTGTTTTTTAGATAAGGAAGAATTTTCTTAGTAATTTCTAAATGTATAGAAGCTGGAACAACATACAAGATAAAATCAGCATTTTCTACTGCTTCTTTATAGTTATTTGTTATATTTTTTATTTTATAAGATCCCGTTATATAACCAAAGGACAGGATTCTTTTGCTGTTCTTTATATTTTTAACATATTTTGAAGTTCTATATAAAAGAGTAACATCATGACCCAATCGACTTAAATAAACGGCGAAAGCTCTTCCACCATTTCCTGCACCAATAATTGTAATATTGTAATTTGAATTTTCCATAGTTTTATACCTCCTTTATCGATAATGATGAAACTTCTTCACTAAATTCATCATATAATGTATCATCGATTTGACTTAAGCGTATTTTTTCAGATATGGGAAAATCTGAACTATCAACAACCACACATTTTCCATTTATAATGCGTGTTTTAATTTTCCCTAAAGCCCATTTATTACTTATTAGTTGGGGAGCATCCAAGATCCCTTTTTGAACGATCATGGTAAGAAATTTTGGAGATAATAAAGGATCCTCATAACCTTGGGAGAGCCCCAATTTAATTATGTAATCCAGAAGAACTTGGGCTTCTTGTAAAATCTCATTTTTCCTATTTTCAATAAGAGGATCCTTTGTATAATCAGGTAACCCTACTACCGAGTCATGTATTAATCGTTTTAAAAGCGTACAACTTTCTATAATATTTTCTGGTAAAGCTGCATGAGTCGCTTCGGAATAGCTTACTACATGCATGATGTGTGGACGTATGCTCATCTGAATCATAGTTGAAGCACATAATTGCCCTTTAGCGATTTCTTCATTTTGAGTAAAATAGGCTAACCCAGCGCGAGTTTCCCTTAAAACTTCAAAATTCTTATCAATTAAAGGTTCAACTATTTCTTTCATTGCTAAAACACGCGCTAAATCCATATTTAATGTGTTCCCAGCCGGAGTATTGAACATAAATTGCTCAATATAAGTTTTAACTCCGAGTTTTTTAGCTATATATGCAGAGATATATGCATCAGCAGCAACAATATGATCTGGAGCCATTCTTAAACCCCATTGATGAGGATCATTTACTTCCACAGGTATATTTCTTTTAACATGCCATTTTATCGCTTTAAAATGCTCAGAAATAGATTCGTATAAAGGTTTTGGACCTCTTCCATCTAATTGAGAATACCAAAATATCGGAATAGCTGCCCAAGCATTGTTAATAGTATCATGGAAAAGTTCTGCACTTTTAATTAAATCTTGAGTTCCGGAATAAATTCTTAATAGGGGAAAATTTCCAGTTTGGCTATTTTTATAAAGATCGATCAAATCCTGCTTCTTTCGAATAGGAACTCCGCCTGCGCCTTTAAAAATCTTACCAATAATTTCTGGGTGGTGTAGATTTTCTTGACAAGCTTGATCTGGAGCAATAGAAATTACATCTAAAACTTTGGCTTCAGCAATTTTTTTCACTCCTTTTTTTGTTTCTACTAAAGATGAGAGTCCAAAATGTGCCCTAATAATTGGATATGGAGAATTTGATCGAATTCGAGAAATTAAATCTGAAGAATAGGAGGCCACATTATTATCTTGCGTCTTAGTTCCCCGTAATCGAGAAATAATTACATCCAAAGTTTCTCCCCCAACAAAACACGCTTTAAAAAAATGTTTTGTCTCTGCAAATTCAATTAATTCAGGTAATCCTCCTAAATAGTAATTACGATCAGTTAATTTTTCTCGTTTTATTGTATCTATAAAGTTATCTATGTGTTTTTTTCCAGTTTCAGGAGTCAAACGGTAAGATATTGCGATATTTTTTGCATTACTCTCTTTTATTTGTTTTATAATTTTAGAAATTTTATTAGCAGGTCCAAGAAACTTATATTCATAACCTATATCAGAAATAGCTTGAAAAAAATTCAAAATTCCTGCCGTATGAACACAATCTTCTAAACAAGCTCCTAAATACTTTTTATCATCCATTTTCATAAGAACCATTCCTTATTAATTAGTACAGACAATTCTGTAAATATGCTATTTAACGGGAGAACTGAAAATATCAATAAATCTTCTTTGAGATCTATCAACAAAATTTGCCTTAAAATATAGATTTTATTCAATTCTATAAATTGTTAGATGTGAAACAATTAACTATTAATGAAAATTTGTTAATAACATAAAATATTAATCCTAAAGATAATAAGCAAAAGAACTATAAAAATTTTGCGTTCATTTAAATTGCCAAAATTTAAATATTGCATTCAATCAAATGGTTATTTAACTAAATTTACTTTGAATTTAATTTTTCATGAAAAATATAACTTTAATCCATTTTAGCTGTTTGGATCTTACAAAATCATGAATTAGATTAAACTTTGAAATATTTATTTTTTATAATTTTTATACATTTTTTTTGTAATTTTTTCAATTGGTCGTTTTAATATACATCGATAACTTCAATAAAATAGAGAAAAATTTTTTGATTAGTATTTGCTCACATACAATGATTAACAAGTGATTCATTATGTCTGATATCAGTGAAAAACTACATGAACTTCAAGAAAATATGCAGAAATTAACCTTATTGAAACAACTGGGTGCAGAAAAACTCGTTTTAGAACAGGAAAATGAAATTTTTCATATCCAACAAGAGATAATGAGTATCAATGCTAGCGCTTCTGTTGATATAATTGATGCAATCTTACCAAAAAAGTGTAAATTTTGTACAGACATGGTAACCGATGAGGAAAAATTAGATTGTTATGAAAAAAATTATTCAAAATGCAAAAAAAAAGAACCTAAAAGCATGAATTTACTTAGCATGGGCTTTTTAAAGGTAATTTTGATGTATTTGGTTTTACTTGGGCTGCTATTTGCATTTTTAATTTTGACAAATATACTTTTCACATATTTGGAAGGTCAAATTTTAGCCGTATTTATCGGTAGTACTGTCGGTTTAATCCTAATTACTTTAATATTTAGAAAACCCGTGAAGAAATTGTATAAATCAATTTCTTAAAAATATTACTTCTTTTTTTTACTCCAAATACAAATTTTCGACAGTTTTTTCGATTAAATAAATTAACTCATCAATATCTTTTTGATCTTCCTTATTTAATGGGTGAATTTGACTAGTTCTACGAATTCTATGCAAAATTCTGCCAACCCCATCCAATTGCTGTAATAACGATTCATTGATTTTAAGCGGCAATCCATCTAATGTATCAATTTCAACTTGAGGTAGTGTTCTACCCTTTTTTAGGGTAATTAGCTGATAATATCGATTGAATATAGCAGAATTAAGTATTGTACAAAGAGCATAAAGTGAAATGGGCGAAATGACATCCTTCCTTGGAATTAAGTAAAGAAGGGTGTTTGAATGGTAAAAACCATCCGTATCAACTACGGCAATCAATCTATCCCCGGTTCTACGCAAAATAATCTTCTCTTGTTCTATCTGAGAAGCATTAAATCCGCCTGAAAAAAGCATTTCTGGTTTTACCATTATAAAATGCCCCTGATAGTGAATTTGATAAGGAACAATTGAATTTCCTGAGATTAAACCCCGTTTCCAATAATGATTTTTTTTCATTCGAGATGTAATTCGTTCTTTGCCAATTCCTGTGCGTGAACGTATTCCATGATGTATTTCAAAGTATTTCTTAAATGGAATCGAGTTTTTTTTAAATTCAATGGTAAAATTTTCTGTTTCTTTGGAAAAAAATAAGCGAAATCTATTTTTTGGTTGATTATAGAATAATTCAGGATCCATTTTGTATTCCTGGAGTATGCATACTTTATTATCTTTGAGATTACATTTTAATGAACGCATATTATGTTTAATTTTATCTGTATCTTTTGAAATCTTTTCTAAAATTAAAATTATTGGAAGCCCACTATTCGCTTGAGACCAGAAATTTTTTTCAAATAAACAAATTTCAAGCAATATGCTTTTGGATAATAGGAAATTTCTCAGTTTTTGATAGTATTTCCCCATTAAAAAACTGTCTGGTAAAACAAAAGCCCCCCAACCACCAGGTTTAAGAAGTTGTAATGCCCTTTCTATAAAAAGAGCATAATAGCTTATTTTATATTCAGCAGTAGAAAATCTTTTTCGATATTTTTCTGTGAGATCACTTTGAAGTGTTCCAACGCGCCCTAAGCCCCAACTTTTATACGGAGGATTTGTGATTATTATATCTACAATTTCTTCATTAAAATTGGGAGGAATTTTAATAATATTTTTAGAATTTTTAGTTAATAGTTCTCTCCATTGATTTTCTGTTAATGATTCTAATGAGTCTGTATGAAGAAAAGATATTCTCTGGAACATATCACCAGATTTAGGGTGAAATTTCAACAATTTAAGTAAATAATTACAAATTTCAATAATATAGGGATCGTTATCAAAACCCCATAAAGTAAAATTAATACTATGAAAATTTTGAAGAAAAACAAATGCAGCCGCATAAATCAGAAACGCACCCATCCCGCACGAATAATCTAAGATTCGAATATCGGTGGATGTATCCAAATTCATCAGAATGTCATTTTTCAACCTATTTAAGATATATGATATGACTCCTGGTGGAGTATAATAGGACCCACTTGCTTTCCTGTCATTATCTTCATCACTATCGGTTGGTAAAAAATGGAAAAATTGCATTATTGCGCTTAAATATTGAATATCGGATAAAATTGGATCTTTAAGAAGCGGATCTTCTGCAGAAAAAGCTTGTTCTATTGTAAAGAACTCGTTTAAAGTAATTTTAAGTTCATCTGATATCTCTTCATTAAGTTTTTTAAGATATTTGAAATCATAGTCAAAATTTGTATTATTTGCGCAAATAACCCAAAAATCTCTTTTTAAATCTAGTTTTATTGGTTCTTGAAGATTTTGGAGCCATTTTCTGGTTTCGATAAATTCACTTATTATTAAATACTCTGAAATAAGATTAATAGAAGCTTCACTTCTATGGTTATTAAGAATTTTTTTAATTGAATGAATTAACTTTTTGATTTTTTTTATATGAATCATCTTAATAACCAATTTTTTGAAGGTTTTTTACTATAAAAATTTAGGATCTTAATATAGGAATAATAATTTTAATTTGTGAAGAAGTATGGTAGATTCAAATTTTCTTTCATTTTCGTTTCCAGCTCATAAAAACAAAAAAAATCCAGAGTTAATTTGGGTGAATCGTCCAACAAATGAATTTCAAATCCCAAAAGTAGATATTAAACCAGTGTTAATGATTGACTCAACAAATATACTAACCAATCTTATAAAGATCCAATCGAAATTAATAAAAAGTGATCAAAATCTTCAATTTTACTCAGCATTTAAAAAAGCATTTCAAAAGGAAAAGGGAAATAGAACATTAAATCGAATAATCCATGCGGATTCCTTAATTGGAATGGCTAATCTAATCAACACAGGATTTAAAGAAAAAATCCAAATGATATATTTTGATCCTCCCTTTGGAATAGAGTTTAAGGCAAAATTTCACTCAGGAAATCAAAAAACAGAAGGATATATAGATTCATGGAAAAATGGATTAATTTCTTATTTAGAATATTTACGTGAAAGAATAATTTTATGTCGTGAACTTCTCAATCCTTCAGGTTCAATATTCATTCAAATTGGGGATGATAATATCCATTATGTGAGATGTTTAATGGATGAAATCTTTGGCAGGGAGAATTTTATTAGTCAAATTACGTTCAGAACTGCAATAAGTACAAATAAAATTAGTAGCGTTTCAGATTATTTATTATGGTATGCTCATGATAAATCCAAAATGTTCCGTCGTAAATTATATTGTAAACGATCTGAAGAAAAATCATCAAAAACGTTTACCTACTCAGATAATGACCCTAAATCAGGTAAAATTAGAAAATTTAAAGCACAAGAATTAGTTAAGCGAATTAGACCTGCAAAATCTTTAAGAATTGATCGTAATTATTCGGTTGATTTTGAAGGCAAGAAATTTTTACCTCCGAATGGATTTGAATGGCGATGGAATAAACCTGCTTTACTACGACTTATAGAACTTGATAGAATACACGAAATTAATGGAAAATTGTATGGTAAACGTTATGGAAAGGATTTTCCGGTTATGATCCTTACAAATCTTTGGACAGATACTTCTACAAGCACGTTTGCTGCGCGAAAACATTATACAGTTCATACTAATCCTAAAGTAATTCGAAGGTGTATCGCAATGACTACGAAACCAGGGGATTTGGTCTTAGATCCTACCAGTGGTTCTGGGACTACTGCAGTTGTGGCCGAAGATTTGTTTAGAACATGGATAGTATTTGATACAAGCCCAACATCAATACTTTCCACTTTTAATTGGTTATTGGGAACAACTTTTCCAGATTATCAATGGGATAATTCTATTAATGATTTTTTTTATACCCAAGTCAATAAGATCAGTTTAAGCGATTTAGCACACAATAGGACTTCAAATCAAGAATTCCAGTATGATATTCCAAAGATTTCAAAAAAAAATGAAAATATTAGGAGGGTAGTGTCTCCTTTTTCAATTGATATGATAAATAATTTAAAAATCCCAAAGTGGGCAGATTTTATAGCTAATATATTGAAAAATAATGGAATTTTATTACCATCTGGAAAAAATATCACCTTAGAAAACATAAAAACCATAAAAACACGAAATAATACAGAGCAAAAACTTAATTTGTCGATACTTCGAGCTACTATAGGAGAAATTACATATAATATAATAATTAACAATCCAGCAGCAGATATTAACGAATCAAATATATTAGGAATATTAGAAAATCCTGATGAGTCCATCAGAAATGATCACTGGATTATTTTGGGAACAATTTATTCGTTTAGTTTCTACCAAAAAATAGAGGAAATTAGGAAAAAAAATAGAAATTCACAACATACAAAGCAGAAAGTAATTTTACTTGGACTTTATCACCCAGATTTACTAATAAAACAACTCAATTTCGATAATCATCCTGAAAGTATTAGAATAATAGGTTCAATTACTCGGAACCCAAAGGATCTAAAATATTCACTTCATTTTTATAATCCTTTAAACAACCTATATGAAAAATTACCTGATGATCAAATAGCGGTTTGGATGATAAATGAATTAAAAAATAGTGAAACAAAAATTTCCAAGACAGATTTGCTACAGTGCCCGTTATATAAAAATTTCATTTCTAAAGTAATTAAACCATATTATTGTTCTGCCATCGAATTAAACAAGTATTTAAAACCATATAAGAACCAGATTGATGGTTCAAGAATGGGTCTAATCGGAATAGATCTTCGAGGCACACCACATTATGCCATCTTGGTGAAAGAAAAGAAACATGTAAAAATTATTACGCAAAAAAAGAAGATCTAATAGTAATATTCTAAAATGAAGCGAAAGGATGTAAAGAAATCATCAGATTTTTTATAGGAGTTTTTTAGAATAGTCGCATTATATCATTGTGGATGATTTAAATACAAATTTTGTCATACTCGAAAAATTTAAATTTTTTCGAGTGATTATATTCTATGTGGAAAAACAGTATATTTTAAAAATTGGTTCTAAAGGAGAAATATTTCCCCCTAAGGAAGTGAGAGTATCTTTAGGTTTGATATCAAACCAGCCTATATTGGTCAAAGTATATAATAATCGAATGATAATCCAAAAACTTGAATCAGTAGAAGAAATTCTTAATAAACCATCATCAACCAAAATTTCGTATCATGCACTAAAACAACTCAAAAGTGAATTTGATTGAAAATACTGTTAGATACTTCCTATCTCTTCCCTTTAATCGATATTGAGATCAACGAAGGATGGACAAAATCTCATCTAGCACGATTACTTAAGAATGAGAGTTATAACCTTTATTATAGTGATTTATCTTTATTTGAAATCTTCACAAAATCCATGAGACTTATTTTACAAAACAAAATAAATCTATCAATGGATCAGATACAAAATGGCATTAGTAGTCTTATTAATTCCTCTAAATTTCAGAAAATAAACTGGTGGGAACATCTTTTTGAATCAGAAATAATCTTAGAATTAAGAAAAATTCATTCTGATTCAATTGATTGTGAATTATTTTATCTGGCTGTTGTAAATTGTGATATATTTGCAACTTTTGATAAAACAATGGTAAAGAAAATAAAAACTAACTCCATTATTTTAGATTGGATTAATAATGTGAACCCAAATTTTCGGATTTGGAAAAAAAACTTGCAAAAAAAACCAGAAAAAATTCTAATTTGAATCCGATTGTAAATAAGAAGTAACTAATTTTTTTAATTTAAAAATTTTGGAAGAATTACAGTTAGGACAGCCTTTTTCAGCAGGGTAATTATCACCTTTCCACTCATGATCACAATCCCAACAACCCCAGCCTCCCCAATCTTTATAGGTTATATTTCCCCCAACAATTTCAAAATCTTTTTCCTCAACAATAGCCCCGACCAGTTTTTTGATTCCTGAAGAAAGAATTCTTGAAAAAGTTGGTTGTGAAATATTAAGTTCATTTGCACATTGACCTTGGGGTAAACCTTTGTAAACATTTAGCCGAAGTGCCTCGTATTCTTCCAAATTCAAAATGACTGGTGTAGAATCAGGTTTATCCTTAGTAATATTATTATATCTTAGCTTTATTTTGCTTAAGGATTCTTTATCTACATATCTTAGAAGTTTTCGAGGACTCATAAAATCACAGTGTTTTCAGAGATTAAAAAAAAAATTAAATTATCTCAAAGTTATTTCAAAAATTAATGTTGACAAGTGCCTTGGGATAGTTTTTGTAATTGATTTTGCTTAAAAGCTTCAAAATTTTGTTTTATCGTTCCTTGAATACCACGATAAGGATCAATTCCCACTTGGATAAAACCCATCAATGGGCGATGACCAATTCCGCCAACAACCACTTCAGTTACACCATTATTTTTCAAAAGCATTACAGGTGTCATACATCCGCCTTGTTCATGCGGGGCATTTTTAATTACTTCAATGCTTATTACGTCTTTGTTATTCTCGTCGTATTCAATGGTGCAAAAAGTGGGGCTATGACCGAAATGCCCAACGAGTTCACCATTAATTCCTTCAACTGTTCCAGGAAAAGCTATTTTTTTTGTACTCATTTCTATCTCTTTCTTGTTTTATATACCATTTTAAATGATTAGAGATTCAAAAAATTTCTTCTCTGGTCTTTTTATCAATAATTATTCATAAAAATGATCAATGATCATGATGATGATTGTGATCATGACCAAATTGACCAGCATCTTCTTTTGCAATCCCATAGTCTTTTCCTCCACCAGGACTACATAAACTTTCTCCACCCTTTAAGGTTTCATTTAAAATCTCTTTGATACAATTATCTATCGTTCCAGTAATACCAACGATTGGTTCAATACTAAATTGGTTAAAAAGATCTATGGCACGTCTACCCATACCTCCAGAAATAATCACATTAACATTTTGTTCATGTAAATATTTTGGAATAAATCCGGTACTATGACCTGGATTTGGTATTTCCACTTTGTTACTTATTTTCTCACCATCTAAATCAAAAATGGTATAATTAGGACATCTTCCAAAATGTTGGGCTACCATTCCACTATCTGTGGCAATTGCGATTTTTTTCATTTTTAAAATTCCTTTTTTATTTTTTTTTATTTTTTCCTTTTCTATTTTTACTTTATTATTTACTATTTTCTTTTATTTTTACTTTAATTTTTTTTGATATTTCCTTTAAATTTTGAGCTGAAATTCCATTGGGATGAGCTTTTATAATAGGAATACCATTAGCAATTGCATAGGGCCATTTTGAATCCAGTGGGATCTCACCTAATAACTCAATATTATTTTCATTGAGATATTCTTTAATCTGCTTATTTCCTTCTAGATACATATCCGCCTTATTGATAATTATTCCAAAAGGAATTTCAAAATTATTTATTACCGAAATTACACGATCTGCATCATGTAGAGCTGCTGTTGTTGGTTCAGTAATTACAATAACATAATTTAAACCCGATAACATTGCAATTACGGGACATCCTATGCCAGGTGGACCATCAATGATCATTATCTCTTTTGATTCTTCTTTAGCGACTCCGTCTGCGTATTTTCGGAGTTCTGTAACGAGTTTTCCACTTGTTTGTGCCCCGAGAATAGTTTCTCCAGTTATAACATCAAATTCATAGATTGATTTTAGATGGTTTATTGTTCCGCTATTTACAGGTTCAACTTCAAAGGCACCTTCTGGGCAAAACAATTTACAAGCTCCACATCCTTCACAAGCAATTGAATCAATTATTGGGATTAGGTTTTCTTCATCCCATTTCAAAGCATCAAAATGGCAAAATGCATCATCAATGCAAAGTTTGCAATGAACACACTTATCTGGAATAAGACTGGCCTTTTCAGTTGTTTGAACTTTAAATTCTTCTACTTGATTGTTTTTTGCTTGAAATAATATTGCTAAGTTTGGAGCATCCACATCTGTATCGACCGCTATTATAGGTAATCCATCTTCTGCTAGTAAACAAGCAATAGATGCAGTAATTGATGTTTTTCCAACACCACCCTTACCAGATACTATACCTAAATGATAAGCCATTGTTTAAATTACCTCCAGTTTCAATTTTTTCTTTACATTTGTAAGAATGGAAAGAAAAGCTTGTTTTGCAGGAAATTCACGAGAATCAAGAACAAAAGGTGTTCCCTTTGCATAATCTTCTATAACTATATTATCAATTGGAATTTCGCCTAAAATTTTGATATTAAAATCAGAAGCAACCTTTAGAATTGGTTCTTTATAGTCAGTTAAATTAGATCGGTTTAAAATAATTTCAGCATTTTGTCCAGATAATTGAATCAATCTCAATATACGTTTCAAATCATGTTCTCCAAATGGAGTTGGTTCTGTAACGCATAAAGTTAAATCTGCTAAGCTAAGTGCTTTTTCAACATCGCAATGAGCTCCTGGAGCAGTGTCAGTAATGATAATATCATAGCAAAAATTTTTATGAAGTTCGATTGATTGTTCAATTAAATTCTCAACAATTAACACAGAAATTGCTTCGCCCGGATTTAGTTCACCCACTAGTAAATCGAGGTTATCATAAACATTATTCATAAAATATCTAGAGCCTATTGAACGTTTTCCAGAAGAAATTGCATCAGTTGGGCAAACACGCTGACAAATGGTGCATCCAGAACACATTGGTTCCATTAAAGAAGGAAATTGATCAGGGAATTGAAGGATTGCATGACGGTAACAAGCATCCCGACATTTTCCACACTTAGTACATTTATCTGTGGAAAATATTGGCTGGAACATATCGATTTGAGTTTTTTTTACATCTTCATCAGTTAGAGATTTTCCCAATAAAATATTTGAGTTGGGATTTTCTACATCACTATCAATTAGCAGAACTTTGTATCCAAGTTGGGCATAGTAAACAGCAAGGTTTACTGCGATAAGAGTTTTTCCTGTTCCGCCCTTTCCACCAGTTACTGAAATTTTTTTGGCATCTGAGAGATTTTGAGACATTCTTTTTTCGCTTCTAAGTGATCAATATTGTATTGTTTTATTTTAAAAATTACCTCTACCTCTGCCCTGGCCTCTACCCTGACCTCTACCCATACCTTGACCTGTTCCCGTACCAACATGACCTGCAGAAGTTTGAGCAGTGATCAAAGGTAATTTATCTTGAATGTAAAGTTCCACCAAAACCTTTACAGTAATGTTAGGATCATTTGGATATCCATAAGAAGAGACTCCACCTTGATTTAAAGCTCCAATTGCATTAGGGCCATAATCAGCACCAGCAACCACTGTAACTCCTGTTCCAACAATTAACTGTACAGCCATTGGACCTGCTCCGCCCATTGCTTTTGAGGCAGAATTCTCGACAACATTTACTTCATCAATTTCTCCATCTTTAACTGAGATTATAGTAAAATATGGGCATCTACCGAATCTTCTCGTTACTTGAGCATTAAGCCCATCTGAAGTTGTGGTAGGAATTGCAATTTTAACGTTTTTATTAATCATTTTTATCATTAACTTTTTTTTTTATTATAATTTATGAATATGAATTCAAAAATTAATCTAATTATATGAATATGTATTCATATTTAATTATATCCATACTCTAAAATCGCAAAAATTTAGAAGAGAAGTTGATAAGAATTTCTGATAATGCTATTATTAATTTGCTTATGGCTCAATTCATTAAATTGGTAATTATATTTATTGTCTGGTATCTATCCGGATTGCTAGTTTTAAAAAAAAATGTCAAGGTAAATTATACTAGAAAAATTAATCATTTTACTCTTCTGATCATACCATATTTGATGGATATGATTTTAAGACGTACTGCAGATCAGGATGTGAGTAGTAATTCTGAAGTAGATATTATCTTGTCTGCAATAGGACTATTATTGGGTTTATCATATTTTCTATTATTTCTTAAACCGATTCGTGAACGATTTAAGATTATACACACTGCATTTCTAAGCATAGATAGACCTGAAGATAGACCCAATACTCTTCTGTGGATCTCTACCCAATCAATTGCAAACTTTTTTGTTGCAATTCCATTTGCTTCTTATCTTATATCGATTAATAAAATGGAACTTGTTTTTATCATAATGATAATTAATGGAATTGGCGATGGATTAGCAAAACCAATTGGAATTCGATTTGGCAAGCATAAATATAAAACCTATGCATTATTTTCAAAAAAAAAATATGAACGAAGTGTTGAAGGATGTGCTTGTGTTTTCATAACTTCATTGATAACAATTATTGTTTTCGGTCCTTTATTCAGCCAAACACAATTCATAGTTGCTCTGATTGCAACCCCCATTCTAATGACTTTAGCTGAAGCTTTTTCACCACACTCCTGGGATAACCCATTTCTTGCTTTAGTGGGTGAAATTCTATTATTTCTAATATTAAGCTTCATATGACATTTTTTCTCATTGAATTTTGAATTTTTTTTCTTTTCCTTCTTTTCCTTCATTTATTTGGAAGAAACTTCTTAAACTCGCATTTTAATGATTTTCCAGTATTTCGAATGGGGAAAAGTGTTCTAGAAATGATATAAGCATCTTCCATAAAATAGTACCTAATCGAAGATATATCATTTAAGTATTTTTTCGATTAAAAATGGGGTTTTCTTATGAACAAAAAACTACTAAACCTTGTAATTTTCAGCTTAGCATTTATGATGATTGCTAATATGATTGGGTTTTCTGAAGCTGCAATTGAAACTGACACTCAACGTTCAAATGTTGTTGAAGAAAGAATTTATATACCTGTAGAAGCAACTGGTATTAAGGGTGTAGAATTAGCCGCTGCTGATGGAATTGTAAATAAATATGCAGTCATTATTGGTATTTCAGACTATAGTGCTGTAAGTGATCTGAGTTATTGTGACGAAGATGCTAGTGATTGGTATAATTACTTAGCACCTTTAGGATATGACATCATACTACTCGGAGATGGAACCAATACATACCCTGTACCTATTGATGGATTAGCTACGGAATATAATATGAAACAAGCAGTTGCAAATATTCTAGCTGTAGCAGACGAAGATGATATTATCGTATATGCAACCAGTGGGCATGGATCTGAATTAAAAATTGGTCGTGGAAGAGATGCAACCTATGAACAATTAATTTGTGCATGGGACTATGGAGTGGGCGAAAATGGAGAAGATGGTAAATTATTTGATTATGAATTTGCTCAAATGTGGGCACCTGCTGTATCAAATGTTTTCATTTTTGTTGACCATTGTTTTGCGGGGGGTATGGATGAACTTTTCGATAATCCAAACGCAGATTGCTTCTATATGACAACAACTTGTACTGCTGACGGATATGGATACGATATGTCTGCATATGAAAACGGAAAATGGACATATTGGTATTTAGAAGCAGGTCTTGTTAGTGAAGGTTTCACAGATCTTAATCTATGTTTTGATTGGGCTCATGCAAACTATGAATTCAGACACGATAGAGATGAACCGTTGGAATTCGGAGTCGCTGATTTTACATTATAGGGTAATAATTTTTATTTTTTACCCTTTTTTTTCCCCAATTTAATCGAATTTTTTTATTCAATTTCTAAATATCCAAACCTTTGACAAACGCAAAAATTATATCAGACAACGCAAAAATTAAATCAGATATGAATTATCTTACATTTAAATTGGTAATTTCAGAAGGTCATGGCGCAAAAATTTTCCAAAAACTCGCAGAATATTGGAATTCTATGAAAATTTTAGATGAAAATTACTTTGGTCCCGAGTACTATTGGGCTTTTTTCCAATTGGGAGATTTTCCAATGGACGAAATGGCTATTGTTAAGTGGGAAGTTTGGTCACAATACCGTCTAAGAGGAAATTTTGAAGATTTAAACAAAGCAGCATATATAGGAGTCACATGTGGCCTTTTTATATATTATCCTCAAAATGCTGAATCATACAAACAATTAAAGAAAAGCATAAATTTATATTTTGAAAAACGCAGGTCGGATATTGCCCCTTTTACAGTTCTTACCATAGTAGAAAAAGATGAGAGCGAAATCCCAGATGAACATAAAGATTTCATTGAAAGTAATGGAGGGCATATTAACACAGTTAGCGAATCCTTTTTAGAAAATAATATTCAGGAAATAATTATTTATACTGTAATCAATTTCTTAAAGGAACTGCGCCCTGAGTTTTGTAAGTCATTAGAGATTGAAAAAAATTTCTGGTCCTTAACGCTATCTGAACTAAGAGCGATATTAATGGCAGATCGTCAAGGAATTAAGCTACAATCCAGACACTTGGCATCTTTAGATGAGAAAATATTTGAAAGAAAACTCGAAAAGGAAATAGAAGAAGAAATTCCTGAAGAAGATTTGAAATCTGTTGCTATTTCACCCGAAGGGGAAGTTATTCCAATAAGTAAAGAAATAACACCAAGTGAAATTGTTGAATTACTTAAAAAAGGCTATAAACTTCCTGCTTGGGTTGTAATTCCAAGACATTGTTCGAAATGTTTCAACCAAAATCAAAATAGTATCCGTGAAATTGAAGATAAAACAGTTATTTTAATGGAATATCCAAGAATTTATGGTATGAAATATGTATGTGGTAATTGTGGTCATTCATGGCGTGGAAGATGAAATTGTAGATTGATTACAAATTAACACGAAGATTTTTCTTTTTTTATATTGAAAATAAATATATGAGTGATGATAGGAATAAAGAAGCGCGTAAAGTTGCCAAAATAATGGTTGCCAATATGCACGCAAACATGCAAAATCCTAATTTTGAAGAAAAAAAAGAACAACTTTTTCAAGAAGCCAAAGATAAAGTATTCGCCAATAGAAAATTGATTAAAATTGGAATTATTGGATGTGGAGGGATTGCTCAAAATCATGCATTTTCCATTAGTTTGTTGGAAAATAATGCACGAAAAATCTGGAAATGGAAAGAATCATCTCAGAAAATCAAACCCGTATTATACGCTTTAGCAGATATTAACGAAGAAAAAGTGGATGCGTTTGCTAAACATTTTCCGGCTAAAAAAATCTTTAAAGGAGCAAATGCAGGATATGATCTTATTAATGATCCCGATATCGATGCGGTTTTTATTCTTGTACCTACAGTTTACCATTTAGAATATGTTTTAAAGGCTGCGGAAGCTGGAAAGCATATATTCCTTGAAAAACCCGCTGCATTTTCACCAGAAGATGTTCAAAAAATGATTGACGCTCGGGATAAATATAAAATTGTTCTTCAGGTGGGTTTGGTTATGCGCAGTGCATCACCAATTCACTACTTAAAGAAACTCATATCGGATAATAAGGATAAATGGGGTGCCTTAACCAATATTGTTTACCGTGATTCACAACGAAAACCATGTACAGGAGACCCGACCCATCCTTCGACCTGGCGTAAGGATAAAAATATTGCCTATGCCGGAGTTCTATTTGAACATGATATCCATGATTTGGATGGCATGATCTCAATTTTTGGAGAAGTAGATGAAGTTTATGCAAAAATTAAAAATTTTGCAGGATATGAAGGAATAGAAGATTCGGTGGCTGCGCTTATTACTTTCAAAAATGGTGTTACATTTTCGATGAACTGCATGTGGAATGATATAGTTTATGATTCACGTAGATATGAACTATTTTTTGAAAAATCCAAGATTAGAATCATTATTGAAAATTCCAAGGTTAGAATAAGTGTAAAATATCTCGATGAACCTGATTATGAAATTGATGTGAAGACGATGGATGAATTTTTCTTTAAAAAGATCGGAATGCCACACGTGAAAGCGGAGATTCCCGGTCCCTATTATGCCGAAGATTTAAGATTCATTAATGCAATTGTCGAAAACAACATAAAAAGCGATATAAAAGCAGAATATGGAAAATATGTTCAAGAAGTGATTGAAGCAATTTATCATAGCAATGAGATCGGCCAAGTTATTAAGTTTAGGCCAAAGTAATTTACTTCAACAAATAACCTAAATATTTAAGTAATTTAACAATAAGTAAGAAACATTCAATAAAGTGTTTGGAAATTGGGAGTGTAAATCTTGACAATTCTAGAAACCGCCATATTATTCGAAGGAAATAGCCTATGTGAAGAACATTTTTATTCATCTGAAGGAATTCTTAAAGATGAGGATCGCGATCTTTTGACAAAAACAATTGGTATTTTGAAAAGAGCTTCTTCTTATGATAAAATTCATAAATTTTCTATGGGTAAACACAAAATTCTAATTAAATTAAAAAAAATAGAAGTGGTCGATGAGAAAAACAAAGAAAAAACATATAAACCACTCATAATTTATTGCGTTGCTGGAATAAAAACAGAGCAAAATCATATAAATAAATGTATGGATGACTCTATTACTCAGTTTTTAAAGCAATTTAGCATAAAAGATATTACAACTAAGGACCCAAGTAAATTTAATAAATTTAACAAACAATTAAAAAAAAATTTCCATGAAATTGCATTAAAACCTGAAGATAGATTTAAATCAATTTTATTCTGATCAAAGAAAATTTAAGTTACACTAACATATATTTTATTAATTTCATTCTAAAATATATCAATAAAATGAAACGATATGAAAAGAATTCGGTGAAAAATCATGGCTCAATTCAGATTTCGGTTAACTGGGGTCCCCCCAGATCAGGCTATTCGCCTCATAGACGTAGATCCAAACCAGACAATTGCAGAAATTAAAAAGGAAGTTCAAAGAGCTTATAAACTCAATCCAATTTTAGCAATTCAATTTATATTCAAAGGAAAAGTTCTTCCTGATAACGTCAAATTTTCAAAGGTGGGTATCTCATCTAAAAACGACGTAATTACCGTAATGGCCACACAAGCTGGCGGATAATCCTAATAATTTATCAAAAAAATATGGTAATTTATTTTTTTTCTGATTATATTTTTACAAAAATATCTTTGACCCATTGGAAAGCTTATGAGAATCTCTTTTGATAATTTTTCTTAATATTCGATCATCAACAGGTAATGTATTTTCAAGAATTTTAATTTCTCTTTTCACTACTTCATGGATTAATCTCGCTTGCTCATCATCGGTTAGCGATTGTGGATTAGATATATACTCCAATGCAAGTTGTTCTGGAGTTTTAAAATAATATTCAATAGAAATAAGTAAATTATAAACTTTAATTGTCTTTTTTCATTAATCGAGTTCTATTTCATTTAAGATATGTTAAAAATTAGACATTTCGAGATATTATAGATTTAAGCGATTTTTTATTGGATTTTTCCTTGATGTTGTTTGATTTGATATTATTCAAAATAAACATTTAAATATTACACTAACAGATCGAATTATATAAAAATAATATTGGTGATACAAAATGGTAAAAAACTTAAAAAAGAAACTTAGATTTTTTGGCTTTATACTACTCTGGGTAAGTTTATCTTTCACATTTTTTATTCCCGATGTAGTTATAAATCGAAATAATTCAACAAATTTAGAATTAAAAGCAGAAGGAACAGGGGATCTTCCAAAATTTTATCCCAAATCGGCTGATGCACAATGGTTAAACCCCAAGAAAGTTGGATCCTATTCAGATAATGGAATAATGAATGATCTTATTATCAAGGATGATTATGCGTACGTTGCAACATCAGATTTAGGTTTATACATCATAGATATCAGCAATCCAACAAACCCTATTGAAGTTGGACGATTTTATAACGGGGGTAATGCTCAAAAAATTTTTATTAAAGGGAATTATGCATATATTGCGGATACTATAAATGGGCTTGAGATTATAGATATCACAAATCCCATCACTCCTGTTGAAGTAGCAAATGTTACTTATAATAATGGGTATATCAATGATGTCTATGTTGAAGGAAATTATGCATATTTAGCTTATAGTTATGATGGCTTTAAGGTTATTGATATTAGTGATCCCACAAATCCTATTAAAATTGGAAAATTCAATGATGGGGGACTTGCAGAAGGTGTTCATATTATGGGGGATTATGCATATGTAGCAGATTATGATGATGGTCTTGAGATTCTTGACATTAGCGATCCCTCATCTCCCGAAGAAGTTGGACAATATGATACTGATGGTCTTTGTAGAAATATCTATGTTGATGTTGAAGAAGGATATGCTTATATTTCGATCTGGGGAGATGATTTCGAGATAATAGACATTAGTGATCCTACAAATCCTACTAAAGTTGGACAATATGATACTGGTGGTTCCTCACCAAATGATTTTCATGTAATTGGAAGTACTGCATATGTAGCTGATGGTGGAGGCAAGCTCATAATTATAAATATCAGCACTATAACTAACCCCATAAAAGTGAATGCAATTAGTGTGGGGGGTTCAAATGGAGTCTTTGTAATAGATAATTTTGCTTATGTAGCAGATGATAGTTACGGTCTTGGAATTATAAATATTGCAAATCCAATTTTACCTGATAAAGTCGGACAATTTTATGAAGGTATATATGCTACTGGTGTTGATGTAGAAGATAATTATGCTTACATAGCGGATGGTTATGATGGTCTTGAGATAATTGATATTAGCAATATTTTTGCTCCCTTTAAAGTCGAACAATTTTATGATGGTGGATCTGTAGGTGATCTTCATGTTGTTGATGGTTATGCATACTTATCAATCCAATTTGAATCGGGTGATTTTCTTAAAATAATAGATATCAGCACACCCACAAATCCCACAAAAGTTGGACAATTTTTCAATAAGGGGTCCATTCAAGATTTTGATGTGGCGGGAAACTATGCCTACATAAGCAATGGTTCCATTTTG
>JAUWMK010000161.1 GCA_030613185.1 Promethearchaeum sp. | reverse complement strand
ATCCAAATAATGCTGCTGATGCAAGTGAAGATTTTGATGGAGATGGTTTAACTAATCTTGAAGAATGTTTGGCTGGGACAGATCCTTCAGTTGAAAATTATGATGACTCATTCGATATTCCTAGTTTTCCCATATATCTTTTCTTAAGCTTTTTCGGTTTAGCCATATTTATAATAATTAAGAAGTATAAGACTTGTTAAGTTCATTAAAATCAATTTTTTTTTTTCATATCTATTCATCAACTAATCCAATTTGTTAATTTTGATTGATTAACTGATACATTGATATGTTTTTTTAGTAAAATTCCCGTTTTATGTTCAATAATTTTAACAATTTCATTTACAACATCTTCGGGGGTCATACTTTCAGTCCAAATTCGTGTAATTCTGTTTTTTTTTTCAATTTTGTTTTCTATGAAAATTTCTTCATATTTTTTTAAAACTCGCTTCAGATATTCATAATCACTCTCATTCCACTTTTCTCGGCTAGCATCAAGAGATCCTCTATTATAAATTCGCTGCATAATAGTTTCTGGCTCGGCGGTGAGAAAAATAATATGATCTTTTTTCCAAGTTACTGAATTAAAAGTGTCATATATTAATGAATAATCAATTTTTGAAAGAGAAAGTGCTCGTGCATATGCTATGGTTGTATAAGGTGTTCGGTCTGAAATACAGATGCGGTCTTTATGGTTTTTTACGAATTTCTTAATCAGTTCATTTCTTTTTATCATTTGTTGATTGTAATGAAGTTCTGCCCTGAACGCAATTTGCTTATCTTTAGATCCAAAAGGAACTGGAGGGTTTGCCCTCAAACGTTCAGGAAAAAAGTGGATATTCTTGTTTTCTTCAAGTTTTTTCTGTAAAAGGTGATAAACGGTTGTTTTTCCAACTCCATGGACTCCTGCAATTGAAAATACAAAACCATCACCTTTCGATCGAGTTCTTTTGTTTTTATTTTTGTGTTTAATTTTAGATTTCTTATTTCTTTCTTTGATTTGCACCACAAAAACTCCTTGAAAAATGACCTTTTCTTATTACAAATATATCATTGACGCATCAATTTAAAACTGAAAACATTAAAGGATTAATAGATAATTTGAAAGTTTAAATAACAAAATTGAAAAGTCAAAATGTTTTCTCTGAACTTGATATGAGACTTGATAGAGAGACCATGATTTCGAAAATGCAAGAAATAATTAGCAAAGTTCCACCAAAATTTTATGCCGATATTCTCTATGATTCTTTATCATCAATTAATATTCAACAATCTGTTTCGGGCGAAACTCTATCGGTAATTCCAAGAATTAATGGGTTTGTATTTCGCATTTTTGATGGATCAAAATATAAAGAAATTTCTGATTATGATTTATTAAATTTAGAAGAAAGAGTATTAAAATTATTACAAAATATTGAATACAATCCAAAAATTGAATTAATTACCTATCCTAAACACTCAATAGATAAAGAAATTTCAATGAAAAATGATTTTACTTTAATTTCCTTAGAAGAAAAGCATCAAAAAATCTTGGATTTACATTCAATTATTAAAAAAATTGATCCGCGCGTTATCAATCCAGTTATTACATATAAAGATTCTATGTTGGAAAGAATATTTACAAATTCCGAAGGGAGTTTATTACGTCAGAAAATCCCCCGCACTTTTTTGGAAATTAAACCAATAGTATCTATTGATAATAAAACAGATTATGATACTTATTCAGTTGGTTCTGAAGGTGGGTTTGAAATATTCGAGCAAATAAATAATGAACTTTTGGAGAATTTAGTTAAATCATCGATTGAATTGACAACGGCACCTCATCCTCCCAGCGGAAAAATACCTGTAATATTGGATCCCACTATTGCTGGAAATATTGCTCATGCAGTATTTGGTCATAGTTTACAAGGTGATCAGATTATCCGAGGAAGAAGTTATTGGGAAAAATATTACAAGAAGCAAGTAGCATCTGAAATTGTAAATATAAGTGATAGTCCATTAGAAGAAGGAGCTTACGGCTCATATTTATTTGATGATGAGGGTGTGATTTGTAAGAAAACTCCTCTTATTGAAAAGGGGGTAATCACAAATTATCTAAATTCGAGGATTACTGCGAGTATTCTTAAGTTGGAGGATAATCTCTTTGGAAACGGTCGAAGGCAAGATTATTTACACCCAATTTATCCAAGGAATTCCAATACATTTGTTGAACCCGGAGATTATTCCAAAGAAGAAATGATTCAAGAAATGGAATATGGAGTTTTAGTTTCACAAAGTGATTTTGGAATGGAAGATCCTATAGGGGGTGGGATTCAAACAAATTCAAGATCAGGATTTCTCATTGAAAACGGTGAGATTTCTACAAGAGTTAAGAGCATTGCATTATCTGGCAACGCTTTAGATTTATTAATGTCAATCGATGCAGTTTCAAAGGGACCGATTTCACGAGTTAGTTTTGATAGCCGGAAAGGTCGTGAAGATATTGTTCCTGTTTCACTTGGAGGGGTTTTTGTTCGGGCTCAAAATATATTCATAAGCCCTGGTTAAAAAATATTAAGGAAAATGGGTGCAAAAAATGGTTGAAAAAAATTCAATAGAAAGTATTGCAGATCTTGTAAAATTCCATATATTAAAATCTGGAATTGAAAAATGGGACTTATATATACTTAATGGACAAATTAACTCGCTATATTTTCGAAAAACTGAAACGGAACTTAGAGATTCCAGACATAATTTGTCGTATGTTCTCCGATTATTTCAAGATAAACCAGATAATAAAATGGCTTGTGGTATTGTCTCTCTAAATAGTATTTCCACCAACGAAATTCAAAAAGCAATTAGGATTGCAAAATCAATTTTAAAAATAAATACAGGGCCAAAATATGAATTAGTTTCACCCGGTATGAAATATCCATCAATAAAAACGATTGATAAAGATGTATGGGAAGATCCCGAAGGATTTTTGGCAGAAAAGGGTAAAGAACTTAAACAACAGCTAAGAGAAATAATTCCCGCTACAACAACATTTGGTAAATTTAGAGTTTATAGAAAAGAGAAAATGCTTCTAAATTATCTGGGTTTTTCAAAAATAAAAAAGAGCACAAATTTTTATTATGAATTTTCCTTCAAAAGCGAAGATAAGGAGAGGGGGAGAATGGCAGAATATTGGCCTGCAGGATGGTTTAAAACCGTAGATCAATTGAAATTTGATGAATTGATCCCAGAATGGGCAACACTCGCCAAAGATGCTCTAAAGGCTAAAAAACCAACATCAAATAAATCTATTGATATAATTTTTCCTCCACGTTTAGTTAGAATTGCATTCCTTGAAACTATTGGATATTCCGCAACGGGGCGTGCACTATATGAGAAAACATCTCATTTAAAAGAAGGGGATCAAATTGCAGTGGATGGTCTCACGGTTATTGATGATGGTTTAAAGGAAGATCTTTTAAATTCAAGTGAATGGGATTCCGAAGGATGTCCAAAGAAATCAACAACTATTATTGATAAAGGAATCATGAAAAATTTCATTTTTGACCAAAAATTTGCACAATTATTTGGTAGAACATCGACGGGTAATGCACAGCGAAAACCATCACGTGGTGGAAATATCGATATCGAAATCAATAACTTAATTGTGGAACCAGGCTCGGAATCATTAAAAAAACTTGTTGGAAACTCAAAAAATGCAATGTATGTAAATAAATTCTCGTGGTTGCATCCAAATCCCATTACAGGTGAGTTCGGCGCGACCATAGATAATGCTTATCTAATCGAGAATGGAAAATTAACACAACCAATAAAAGGTGGAATTATTTCCGGGAATGTTTATGAAATGATTAAAAATATTTCTGGTATTTCAAAAGAAACGAGAATCGTGATGAATTCAAAAGTTCCTTTTATTAAATTTAAGAATATGCGCCTTATTGCAAATTAATATGTTCAAATTTACGATTAAATGAATTAAGAAAAGAAAATAGAGAACCGAGAAGGAGTTAAGAAAAAAAATTATGGTCTTAAAAATAAATCATCAATTTTTCAACAGCCTCAAGCAATCCGGCAATATCTTCTCGTATAGTATCTATATTTGAAGAATTTTCTACATCATACCCATAAGTGAAATAAAACCTTCTATTATTGGAGCTAAATTGTTTCATTTCTACCATAGTAAAATCTGTTTGAAACTTGATTTCTTTCAAGGCCATGGTTTTCTTGGTAAATTTTTGAAATAAATTATGAGCTACATCACGTAGTTTAATTTGGTTAATGCCAGGTTTGAAATAACTTGCTATTTCTATTAAATCTTCAGAGAAAATTATTATAAAGTCCAAAATTTGTGTACTTTGGTTTTTATTGCGGAAATCATCGAAAAGGATTCCTAAATTATCATATAATGTCGAATTTCCCAAAATTGGCTTACTAAATGCATGAATTACAGATATTGGGTTAAAAATTGTGGTGTGATATAAAATAATTTTTAAAGGGGCTGCGATCTCAGTAAATTTTTGTTTTAAAACTTCTAACATTTTCATATTTATAGGATCTTGTTCCATGTTAGGGTCAAACTTATGAATTAAGATGTGAATTTTTGCTTCAGGACTGTAATCAGAAATTCTATTCTTAATTTCTGTAAAATAATTTATTGAATCTTCAAAAGAATCTTGATCTTGAATATCAATTACGTATAGAGCTTGATCGATATCAGAGAAAACTAATTCTGCCTTTTTATCTAAATATTGGTCTCTATATTTAGCTTGACCTCCTAGATCCCATATAATTATTTTTTTATCAAGGATATTTAGTGTCTGTCTTTCAATTCCTTTAGTTGGTTTTAGTTTTGTAATAGCGTTAAATTCGCGCTGAAGAGTTCTTATTAAACTTGTTTTTCCTGCATTTTGGATTCCTAAGATCGGAATCTTCATAATTTCTTTATCCATAATTGGAAACTTCCTTTAATCCTAGAAATATTTCATTATCGTTTTTACTTCTTGTAAAACATTGAAAGCTTCTGCACTTAATGGTGCCGGATCCTGTACGGTTTCAATATCAAATCCATATGTGAAATAATAAGGTTGACTGCCTGCTTCAAATTGAATCATTCTAACTGAAATTGCATCTGTATGCAACGATATATCGGATAATTTTAATTTCTTATCATCAAATACATTAAATATTTCAAAGGCAACATCACGCATTTGCTGTTGATTCACACTTGGATCGAAATAGTTACCAATTTCCATTAAATTCTTTGAAAAGACTATAACAAATTTACATTCTGTGCGATTCACAAATTCGTAAAAAGCAAATTGAAAGTTGTCGTAAAGAGTAGTATTTCCAAACACAGGCTTGCTAAACGCTTGTATAACTGAAATTGGGTTAAAAATTGAAGTCTTAGTTACTCTTGCAGAAAACGGTTCGGATAATTCAGAAAATTTCTTGTTCATAGTCTGATAAAATTTAATGTTATCTTCGTTTTCTTCAAAACCTGGATCAAATTTATTAATTATTATATTTATAGATGCATTTGGTGAAAATTCTGCAAGTTCCCCTTTAATCTCTTGGAAATATGTGATAGATTCTGTGAAAGTGTCTTGATCTTGAAAATCTACAACATAAAACAATTCTTCTATCCCTGTAAAATAGTTCTTTGCTTTTTTCTTGTAATTTTCACGGTATTTCTCTTGTCCGCCAAAATCCCATGCCACTATACGCTTATTGAAGAAATTTAAGCTAGTACGCTCAATCCCCTTTGTAGGTTTTAAATTTGCCAGTGTTTTAAACTCTCTTTGGAGAGTTCTTAAAAGTGATGTTTTTCCACCATTAGCGATTCCAAGTATTACTATTTTTTCTTCCATTTTTCGACCTCTTATTATAGTGTATATAATTTGTTTTTTGCTAAATAAATTTTCTTTTCCACATCCAAATATCCTTTTCTTTTCATTCTTTGAATTATCGACAAAAAGTAGATTGGTTTATTCAATTTGAAAAATGTCTTTAATTTACTGATGCAAGAAAATCTTATCCGTGCAAAATGAATTACCAGAATTAAAAAAATTAATGAAACTAAGAATTAAAAGAATTAAAGAATAATTTGTTGGATTTTCGATTTATTCTTCGATTTAATTTTCAATCAAAAAATTTTCGAGATTTTTTTTCCATTCTTTTAATATTCCATTAATTTTATCCAGTATGTCTTCATCAGAAATTGCAGAATATATATATAGATATCCTTTGTTAGTATTCATTTTATTGTCAATATTATAATCCTCACAGCGTTTATTAAATTCTGTCAAAGAGACCGAATCACGTATTACTAATCCTCTTTCCAGGAGAACTTTCAAATGTTTTTGTATAATGCTTCTTTCGGATTTAGTGTTATCAACTAAATTTTTAATACATGAACCTGTTTTTTTTTTTAAACGCAATGTCAAGAAACAATCTAATTGCTTATTTGTTAATTCAAATATTGCCTTAAGACTATTAAAGACAAGGGAATTTTCTTCTAATTCTAATAAAGATGGGCTTATTGATACATTCATAATTATCCCGTTAATTTGGTTATAAAAAAAAAATTACTCAGCAATTATTCTGCGATTTTTTTTTGAACTGACTCAATTATTTGAGTAAATTGTGCTTTTGGGGCCATTCCAACTTGACGATGTACCAATTTTTTGTTTTTGATGAACAGGGTTGTTGGAATTCCGGTTACTTGGAATTGTTGTGCTACAGATCCATGGTTATCAACATTGAGCTTTGAAAATACAACATTTTTTCCTGCTTGCAAATATTCTTTTTGAAGAGCTTCAAAAGCTGGTCCAAAAGCCTTACAAGGTCCACACCAAGGGGCCCACATATCGACTATAATAAGGCTATCTTTATAATCATTGACAATTTTATTAAAATGATCAACGGATTCAACATCAACAACATTTTCTGGAAGTGCTACTTTGTTTACCATGTCTGCCATTTTTTTTTGGCGGATGGCTTCAATTTCGTTATCGTTAGACATAATATTTCACGTAATATTTTTTAGGGAAATTTTTCACACAAAAATGGTTGTGCAATTTTATTTCTCTAAAATACAAAAGGTTTTTCTAATATTTAAAGGTTGGGATAAATTATTGCACAAATCATAACTTTTTTTTCCTTTCTTTTACTTCTTATTTTAATGGATATAACAAATAATGCTTGTGAGTTTATTAAACAAGAAACTGCCACTTTCAATTATGATCCCGTTGTCATGATATTTGAACGGGTCTATCAAGGTTGATGTGGCCAATCTAAGGCGGTAACTGCTTCATTAGTTGACAAAAAAATGCTGGTAAACGAATCAGAATATGTCATTAAAAACGGTTCGAAATGTCTCGTTCCTATTTGGATTGAAAAGAATTTACAGTATTTAGTTAAAAAATCAATTATCGATGTTGCAGGTTGGTCAACATTTAGGCGCCTGATTGTAGTTCCGACATATTCCCCTTGATATGATGCAAGTTTAAAAACTTAGGAAATTTGCCGATCCCAAAGCCAATTGTAGGGAATTAACATTTTTTGAATAATCGAAATAATTAATAAATATAGGTGAAAAAGATAGATTCTGAAAGAAAAACCTTTGAAAAAGGGTTATCGCTGTATTCTAAAGGGAAATTTGAAGAAGCTCTGAAATATTTTGAATCCCTTAAGGACCCATCCTTTGAAGTGATGAAATACTATCATATCGGGCTAGTGAAAATCCAGATGGGTCAATTGGAAGAAGGGTTAAAAGAATATCGAAAAATCCATGAAGTAAACCACATCAATCAAGGTGTTGAGTATGATAAATTCATGTTCAGCCTTTATATTAATATGGGTTCAACATTGCAAGTGCTAGCGAAGAAGAAAGGAAGAGAACTATATAACGAGGCAATTTCATGCTACACTTACGCACTTCAAATTGAAGACAATGATGCTCGAGTTTGGAATAATTTAGGTAATGCTTATCTTGAAATTGAAAAATATCTCGACGCTATAAAAAGTTTTAATAAAGCAATAGAGCTGGATGATGAGTATCCCGAAGCGCATTACTCTTTATCCCTAGTTTATGAATCCATGTCTCAATATAAAAGCGCAATTGAGCATTTGGAAACTGCACTAAAATGGAAATGCAAAAACAAAATATTACTAAACAGATTAGCAGCATTGTGTTTTGGAACAGGTGATTTTATTAAAGCAAAAAATTACGTGGAACTGGTTCTAAATATTGATTCTAAAGATCTTACTGCAATTAAAAACATTATTTTGATTTTATATAATATGAGAAAATATAATGAAGCATACAAATATTACAATGTTTTACTTGATTTAGACCCAGATTTTAAAGATCCAGAATTAAAAGTGATTTTTGATGATCTAAAAAATCGGGTGAATTGAAAATATGAATAAAATAATAGGGATCGAAATTTAATTTCTATTATGGGAATTGATCTTGATCTTCATGATCTTCACGATGCTGAATTCGTGAAAAACAAGATTAAAAGATATCTAAAAAGGCGAAAATTCTTCCGAAAACGCGGATGTGTTTTTGCTAATGAAGGAGAAAAATTCCTGGGTATAAAAAATGTGCGAGAATTGGCTTTTGGCTTAAATAATGTTGTTTATGATTTAAATATTGAATTTAAATTAAAGAATAACATATATGATAACCGGAATTTTATCCTTCGGGTGTATCCGGATAATAATAACATAAAAAAACCCTCTAATGAAGCGAAAAGACTTAGAGAAATTCAGGACTTAAAAATACCAAAAGCAAAACTATATTTTTTTGAAAAAAATCTAAAACATTTGGGTTATCGTTTTTTAATTCTTGAAAAATTAGAAGGAACTCCAATATTAGAATCAATCTCTGAATTTTCTGAAGCAGAAACACAACAATTCTTAGCAGATCTAGCCAAATTTCTTGGAACACTTCATTCAATCAGATCTAAAACATATGATTCTTATTATCTTGATGATAAACTTACCAAAAAAATGACCTACGGAGCATACATTCTTAATGAGGTAAAACTAACTCTAAAAAATTTTTCTGATTTAAAATTAGATAAAGAGCTTGATGTTGATACAAGATACCTCTATAAGTGGTGTAAGGGGCATAACCCCCTCCTCAATTTGGAGGAATATTCACTTACACATGGGGATATACGTCCAAGTAACATAATTGTAAGAAATAATAAAATAAGAGGACTAATCGATTGGGAAATGAGTTGTTATTCAGATCCAGCTCAAGATATTGGTTGGAGTTTATTCTTTTTTACGTTATATGAAAATTTAAAAGATTCACGGGGTTTTTTCTTTTCAGAGTATTGGAAAGCATGCCAAAAGTATGATGTAGAAGCAAGAGTGTACTTTTACGAAGTAGTTGTGGCTCTTAAGTTATATATATATGCTAGGTGGACTGAGATAAATCAACCTGAGAAATATGAAAAAAATAAAGATTTTTTCACCAGAGTTAAGATCGCTACGCCGAAGTACATAGAACGATTAACGCACCGAGATTAAAAATGAAAAGATGAACAAATTATGGCACACCCAGACTTTTCAGAATTCAATTTTAATGAATTGATTGGCATTGTAAAAACAATTAGCAGAACTAAAAAGAAATCCAGTGAAGGAATGTGGAAAAATGGATATGGGCTTCAATCTATTGACTCTTTAGAAGAAAATATCGATGATGTTCTGTATGAACTTATAAACCGCATACGAGATCAATGGTCAAGGTATGATATCGAAAGAAATTTCAGATCGTTAGTTTTACCCCATGAAATATTAAATTTATTTAGCATAACAACTGCAGAATTAAATAAAAAACTCTTTAAAAATCCTTCAACAATTGGAAGTGAGATCTCTGATGGAAATAAAGATGAAATCTGGTTTAAAATTGGAAGTTCTAAATATGTTATGCGAAGTGATGGGAATATAGAAATTAAGTAGAAAAAAAAAATTGAAATCTTTTCCTTATTTTCCCAATTTAACCGCAGACTCTATTATTGGTTTGAATTTTTCTGCCGAAAGGGATGCGCCACCAATCAACCCGCCATTAATATCTGCAATAATTAATAAACCTTC
>JAUWMK010000099.1 GCA_030613185.1 Promethearchaeum sp. | reverse complement strand
TGGGCGGAGACCTTCGGGCTTTAACATTTTGTTGTAAGCCAGGATCTTCACTTACGTTTGGTTATAAATGCCTTAGAGATACAAAACTTAAAGAAATTGGAATGACACCTAGTGAATTTATTAAACTAAAGGAAAAATTCTCAGAAAAACACAAATGGTTTGATGATGAATGCTGTTTTGGTTCATTAAGTTATTGTTGTATGCGGACAAGTGGATGTAATAGAAGAGATTCTGCCCTCAAAAGGAGATATCCCAATAAATCTAAAGATGAAGCTATGACTGAATATTTTCGTTTAAAGAAGGAGTTGGCCCGTATTTTATTAGAAAAATCCCAGAATCCATTGAAGGATGAATAATATTACCAAATTATATTATTCAATATTGATTTTCTTTTTGGAAGACTTCTGTTCGATTTTTTCAAGTCTAACTTCCAATATTCCGTTCATATATCTCGCTTTTGCTACATCGGGATTTATTTCAGCAGGTAGCGCGATAATTTTGTGGTATTTTCTTTGTCGAGGGCCTATTTCTGGGGCTTCGGCTAAAATTTCAAGCTCATTGGGAGATGCTTTTAATTCAATTTGAGCCTTTGTGACACCAGGAACTTCACAAACAACTACAATATTACCTTCTTCTTCATATATATCAACCATTGGATCCCTTTCACTTCTGAATTCTTCTGGAGCATTTTTTTTTGGGCGGGTACTACCAAAGCTATCCATTATGGGTTTCCCGTCTGGAGAAATCCGCATATTCATACCAAAGACATAAGGATTATTCTTAAACATATTTTGAAGTTCTTCTGGGTCCATATTCTTGATCATTTTTGGATCTAAATTCATTTTTTTTAGGATTTCATAAAACATTTTTTGAAAAACTTCATTATTTGCATCAAAATTCGGAGGCATTACTCCAGGAAACTGGGTTTCAAAAATCCTTCGCATTTGATCATTCAATATTTTAAAAAAATCATCTCCAAAAGGATTATCATCATCTTCAGAGGTTTTTTTCTTCTTTTTATCCACCATTACAAATATAATATACTCGGAATATGATTTAAAATCTATTAAAATACTAAACTAAATATTCTCGGAATATGATTCAGTGTTTTCTATACGAGTTTTTAAAAGATATCAATCTTATTAATAACTTATATAAATACTTAAGAAAAAACTATAAACGGAGATTAAAAAAATGGTATTTCAACAAATGTCAGATGATGAAAAGGATCTCTACCTCGATGTACTTCGAGAAGGGACCACCCCCTTCGATAGATTTGTCGCCAGGGGCTCAATGCAAGATGTAGTGGACATACCGGGCCCAAGATCGAAGATAGATAGATTTATGTTTAGAGCGATAAGCCAAACTCTCTCAGACCATTCTACAAGACTTATTCCAATTATCGGATCAGCAGGATCGGGAAAAACTCATGCGTACTGGGCTTATAAAAACATGGAAAGGAAAATGCAAATTGCTGAAACCGAGAAGGTCGAAGAAGAGGAATTACCGAGTAATCTACCATCAGATTGGACAATAGTCTATGTTCCTAGTCCTCCAGCAGCTTCAAGAATTCTACTTCATGTTTATACTTGCCTTTTAGATGAACTAAGTTCATCCATAATTAAAGTTGTTGCCGAGAAATTAGTTGACAAATGGGGTGGCTTAAAGAAGAAGAAACTGGGATTATTTGGAGGTCAAGATTTAGAAGTTACAATATCGAATGGAATTAGAGAATATCCAGGAATCTTCTCGGATTGCGTTAAATGTCTCGCAATTTACGTAATGGACAAAGAACGCTCAGCAAAAGCAGAAAGATGGTTATTGGGAGAAACAATGGATTTAGACGAATTAACATCCCTTGGAATTTCCAGTGTTATTGAAAGCGATGATATTTGCCTTGCAATGATAAAACTCATATGTGAAAATGCAGGAAAGACAGTTATCCTATATTTCGATGAAATTGAGTCTCCATATCGTATGCATGGACCTGAGGCTGAAACCAAGTTCTTAGAAGTATTAAAAAGATTATACAATGAAATTCAAAATGTTGTGATAGTAATTGCAGTGTTAAAGGAGATTTGGCCCCGAATTTTAGAAACAACCGATCAAGCAATGAGATCTCGTATGGAACAAGAAAGAGAGCTCGAATACTTTAAATTCGATGATCTGCTACTTTATTTTGCTAAATCAATGGAATATTTCTGGGCTCAAAATAACCTTAATCCACCAATTTATCCACTATTTCCCCTAAATGAAGAAATATTAAAAGCAATCTACGCTAAAACAGATGGAAATCAGCGGAGTATAATAAAACTTATACGAATATTCGTTGATAAACTGGTCTATGATGAGATGCCTTTAGAAGATGTTATTAAAGAAGCAATACCGGTTAGTGTTAAACGCTCATCCAAAGCAACCGTGAAACCAACGGCACCTGCTGTTTCTGATGTTTCTATCTTGGATAAAATCGAGGAAATGATGGCCGATGAAGATTATACAATTGAAGCGAACCCAGCCAGTGTTGCAGGTGCTGCTTTAAAATCTATAAAAGTTTTAGGAGAAAAATATCATAAGGATATTAAAATCAATTTGGATTTTAAATTCTTAGTGGGTAAACGTTCATATTCACTAGCAGGGATGATTGAATATAATGGAAATAAATATGGTTTAGAAGTACCTTCGGTTAAAACATTCGATAAAAGTGGAGGTGTCGCAGCATTTTATGCCACTAAACGTATTGTCGATGCAATTTCCACCAAACAGATCAATTATGGAATTCTAATTGTACCTGTAGGGACTGGAGGAAATAAATACAAATCACTAATAGAACAAAATAAGGGAACAATGTTTAAATTCGAGTTAAATGATGATTCTGCGAAATTCTTGATCCAACAAGCAATTAAAATGCCCTCAAAAGAAGGGTTACTTATGTCTCAAGTTCTTTTTGGCGATCTTCCTGATTATATCCCACCAGTTCCACCTTCAGAAGAACCGCAAGAATCTGAAGAGAGTACCGATGAAAAAGAATAGGAAGAACAAACTGATTAGAATTGGACCCATAATTTAATAAACTTCTTTTTTTCATATTTTATTAAAAAGGAATTCTTTAACTCTCTAATTATTAAAGGAATCGATTCGTGTGAATATTGAATTAGATGGGAAATGGTTCTTCTTCATAGATGAATCAGACAATGGAATTAAAAATGAATGGTACTCCCCTAGATGGTTTCAAGAAAATATAGATATTAAAAAAAGGGGTGAAATAATACAAGTTCCATCCAATTTTAACACAATGAAAGGTTTGGATAAATATAATGGAATAGTATGGTATTTCTTAGAACTCCCAAATATCCCTTATCGCCCAATGTCACATGAATATTCGATAGAATTTGATGGCTCAAATTATTTAACCGAAGTTTGGATTAATAGTTATAAATTGGGCACTCATGAAGGAGGGAGTATCCCATTTCGTTTAGAGTTTTCACCGAGAATATTATCTTTGAGATCTGCAAACTATTTGTCCATTAGAATTGATCCATCTCTTCAAAAGGACGGTTTACCATCAAACCGATGCGAATTATTTAATTGGGGAGGTATTTTTCGTGCGGTTCGGATTATTTTATTGGAAAAAACACGGGTTTACAAAATCAAAGTCAATACTGAATTCAAAAATAAAAAATTAGATTCTGCCCTCATTAAATTGAAATATTCAATTAAAAACCCGCAAGAATATCTCGATAGATGTTATTTAGAACAGATTGAACCTGAAATCGAATATGAAATTTATTATTTAGGCCATTTCTTTGCCGGAACACCACAATATAATAAAACTTTAATTCAAACTGGGACACAGTATATAAATCCAGAACCTTCACCCCCTCTTAAACATATATCTCATGAATTTACAGAAATTGAAAAATATTTTGCTGATATTTCTGGAATTCAACAAAAATCAGAGGACAGTATTGATTCAGAACCTATTTTTACTCAATATTCTATAGAACAAAATTCAAATCTCGAAAACATTGAAGAATATTCAAAATTAAATCAATGTGAAGAAAATGATAAAGAAATCAACAATTTTGTTAATCCTAAGGAGAAAATTGTTGATCTAAACAATCTTTTTACAATTACTATTCAAAATCCTTCTTTATGGAGCCCAGAATCTCCCGATCTATATGAAATAACATTACGATTAAACGGTATTGATGAAGACAAACATATTCGATTTGGATTTAGGAAAATTGAGATTAAGTCAAATCATATTTATCTAAATAATCGCCCAATTTGTTTAAAAGGGATTTCATTAAGAGAAGAATCAATTTCAGTCGGACAAGATATTTCAATAATAGATAGAAGAAAAGATATTATTGACATTAAAACCATGGGATTCAATGCTATAAGGACAATCATTCCACATGATAAAGCACTTCTTAATATTGCAGATGAAGAAGGGTTACTAATTTTTGAAGATATTCCATTATATTCTCTTTCAAATTTTAAAAGCCAGAAAACTAATTTACTTGCTGCAAATTTCATACATAAGCTCATAAGTCGTGATTATAATCATCCATCAGTGATTATCTGGTCTATTGGAAGTAATCTTCCTGTAGAACGTTTAGAATGTAGAAGATTATTGAAACGTTTAGTAAGTTTTGCAAAAAAAATTGATTCTTCACGACTAGTTACTTATGAAACAAATCGTTACTTAATTGATCCGTACAGAAAAAACACAAATTGCGATCTTAACTGCGTTTCTCTTTCTTTAGGAAAAAATCTTAAATTTATTTCAAAATTCAAGTTCATTCTAGATATGATCTACTTCAGTAACCGTAATTTCCCTCTGATTATATCAAAATTTGGTGTTGAATCTAAGAAAGGAACAACGAGAGCTAAAAAAATTTATTCAGAAACATATCAATATTTAATTATTTCATATATTATACGAATTTTAAATGCAAAACCATATATTTCTGGATGGTTTCTTCACACTTATCGAGATTTTCGATCTCCATATAGATTAAATAAATATCAACAAGGATTTGATAGAAATGGCCTTACTGAAGAGATTAAAAAGCAGGGAGATAAAAAATTATTAGGTCGATTAATGAATCAAACCATTGATGTAAAGGCAAAAAAAACTTCAAATCGATTTTCATCAGTATTGGCTAATTTCTTTTCATATTTACTTAAACCTTATGAATTATTTACATCATTACTTAAATATTTTAGAAAAAAAAATCTACTTAGAACAAAATCCCAAAATTATTATTTAAAAAATCGGGAAAATTATTAAGAAAAATTTTATATTCTGAGAAGATTTAAGAAATTGAAGTAAGTGAAAACAAGAATGGCAATAACTGGGATAAATGACAAATTTAATGAAATAATTTCGAATCTTTTAAACTCATTAGAACAAATTCAAGCTGTAGCAATTGTAGATAAAGATGGATTAATTATTTACAGCAAAATTAGGGATATTAGTAATGAAGATGATGAAGAAATTGGAACGGTAACTGCAATGTTTGATTCTTTTATTGAAAGAATTAAGAAAGATTTTAGAACCGCAACAAATTTTGTTAATATTACTTCAGTTGATGAAAAGAAGTTTTTATTTGCCACAGCTGGTTCTGAAGCAATTCTTACTATTATTGCAGATGAAACAACTAGTGATAATAACCTCAAAGTGTTCGGCCGTCATGTTGCCAATAAAGTAAAATTAATTCTCGAAGGAGAAGAAATTGATTATAACATACCTCCAATTATCCAATTTTTATCAAATATGCGGGAAGGAAAAATACCTGTTGGTAATTTTTCTGTAAAAGTTATAGTTTTAGGCGCGCCAGGGGTTGGAAAAACATCACTAATTCGAAGATTTGTCGATGATAAATTTGTAGAAAGTTATGTTAGTACAATAGGTGTTGATATATCTCGTAAGGAAGTTAAAATTAATGATAATTGTATTATAAATGAATCTTTGTGGGATATTGGAGGACAATCTCAAGAAATGGCCCCCCATCGTAAAAGATTTTATCAAGGGGCAAATTTTGCGTTTTTAGTTTTCGATATAACACGAAAAGATACTTTTGAAAGAATTAATAATTGGGAAAAAGATCTGGAAATCAGTATTAATAGGCATCTTTCAGTGATTCTTATAGCAAATAAAACTGATTTAAAAAATCAAGAAGTTACATTAGAAGAAATCAAACAAAAAGCTTCAAGCTTAAACTGCCCCTATCTTTTCTGTTCTGCGAGATCTGGTAGTAACGTAAACGACGCATTCCGTTACGCAGCTTACAAATTTTTAGAGCAGTATTGAAACATATAATTTATAAATTTAGCGAGATCATAATTCCAATGGATATTTTTATAGATTACGAAACGATATGTATAAACTGTCAAGAGAAAGGCTATAGCTTTGGGTATGGCATAAAAACAATCGAATACAACGGTTTTACGATTCTAGATTTACCTCAACCTTATTTAAATGGTGCTTGTATATATTTTGAATATGAAAACAAACCCGTTCTTCTTAAGAGTACTGAAAATTCTCATCATTCTGAATCTGGTATCAAAGATTCCAAATTTGTAATGATAAATGCAAGATCAAGCAAGAATAACTTAGTATCAAGATTTACATATTCTTTTTCATTTCCTAAAAAAACTTCAGAAGAAAAACATATTCCAAGAATTATTGAATACGTAGATGTCTATAGATTTGAAAATAAACCATATTTCTTCATATTTTATACATTTAGGAATTTAACAGGTAAAACAATTAAAAACTTCAATTTCTATCAATTTTATGATTTTGATATATATGGTCAAGAATCATATTTAAGCGATATTGCTAAATATGATTCCAAATCGGGTATTATTTACCAGTATGATAATGAAAAAGGAGTAGAAAAGAGTATTTTTGCAGGAATTAGCTCAAGTTCAGATAATAAACCTAATAATTTTGAATGTAATTCTCCACAAGACATTTTTATCTTTAAGGAGAATCAATTTTCACTAAGAAATTATGCAAATAAGGGTCCTTCTGATTGCGCCGTAGCTTTACAATGGACTAAACCCATATTCAAACATAAAGAATTAATTTCATTCCCAATAATGATAATTGCAGGAGTAGGGAAAGATCTTTTTTTTGAAAACGTTAAAGAAGCCCGAAAAAATTTGGAAATACACCGAAAACCTGTCTACAGATCGGTGGAGAATGAATCGCGCCAAAAAATTGATTCAAAACTTCAAAAACTCAGTTTTTCTAAACGAGAATGGTGCAAATGAGGTCTATCACCTGAAAAATTACCTTAAAAATTGTTTTTTTAATGAATTTAAAAGATTTTTTCCTTAAATCAAACTTCTTACTTTTATAGCCAGATTAAGTCCTATAGATAAGAAGAAATAATGGCAATAAAATTAAAAAACAACCAAAAAGTAATCAAAATATGGAAGAAATAGATGAATTTGAAAAAAAATTACTTAAATTTGGTCCAAATCAAATTAAATGCAATATAATTTATTTTCTTCTACAAGGAGAAAAAAAAACTTATGAAATCTGTAAAAAAATGAAACAGCATTCAAAAGTCAGTTTCTTCAGAATAGTAAAAGAATTAGATTCCTTAGAAAATGAAGGTTGGGTTAGAAGCAGAATAAAACATTTTAATAAATATTATTCAGTTATTGATAAGAAATCTTTTCAAAATAAATTAGACTCAATAATTTCCTATTCACGTGAAAATCTCCAGAAACAGAAAGAAACCTATTATTCTTTGTTAGATATTATAAAAAAGTTTAAGAAACAACATAAAAAAGATAAACTTGAGATAGAACCAATCCAAGATTTGAAATTACCTGAAAATACCCCCGAATTTATTAAGAATTTTTTAAAAAAAATCTCAAAAAATCATACTTTAACCCCTTTCAAATCAGAAATTAATATAGTTATACTTTTAAAAACAAAAAACATTGCTTTTTCTCTTAATTCATTAGAAATAGAAATGAAAAGTCAGAAAAAAACACTTTTTGGAGGGATTATTATCTGTTCTATCGAATCTAAGGATTTTTCACAAGATTTACTTAAAGAAATTCACACATACAATTCAAACGGTTTAAAATTTATGTATAAACTTGAATCTAAAGGATATATGGAAAATAAAAATCGGGGTCTTTCTGATTTCTCGTTTTCAGATTCAATTGAAAATATTGAAAAGAAAGAAATGCACACGAATTTTTCTCTTAAAACTTCTAATTTTTCATCTAAAGGAGTAGTAGAAACTACAGTTTACTCAGAAAATCCATTAATTATTGGATCTTTGTGGGCAGAAAAAGATGATTTTCTAAATATAATCAAGAATAATATTTCTATGTAACAAATGAAATAAATTAGAATATTTTTTAAGAATAAAGTATATACTATTTTGAAAATGGAAATTCATAAAAGAAGAATTCAATCATTTGCTAAATATAGCTATGCAATAACTCTTCCCGTCCACTGGATAAAGAAGAATCATTTAATTCGAGAAAAATTATCACCCAAATCTGATAAAGATTTAGAAAACGGTCCTACAGTAAATATTTATGAAAATCCAGATGGTTCTTTATCAATATATCCATCAAAAGCAAATGAGAAAGAGAAAAGAAGAGAATTTACAATTGAATTGGATGAATATTTAAAGCAGAACCCTAATTTTGTTAAAGATAAAGCCATTCAAATGATTTTAATCTCCTATTATATGAATGGGGCAACAAGATTAGAAATTTTAAGCCAAAAACATATCCAAAGAGAATTTATAGATCAAATAGAAGATATACTGACCAGATTGCTATTAAATTGGAATTTGAATAGAGAATCCAATTATAAATTATATATTGAAAATGCACTAACTGAATCACCTGAAAATATAATCGAAGAAAGAATTCCACAGTACCTAAAAGAATCTTTTAGTAAATTATTGTGGATGATAGATGATATTCTTACTGCAATAAAGGAAAAAAATTACCAGAATCTCTCTAAAATTAAAGAGTTAGATATGAAAATTGATAGATACTACTTCTTTATTGTCAGACAAATTCGAACTATCTTCGACAATGCTCAAATTTCAAAACCTCTGCATTTTAATCATAAAAAATTAGTTGATTTAAGGCTCTTAGCTAAATTTATCGAAGACGTTGGAGATAATCTAAAAAATGTCGCTGATATAATGATTGATTTACATAAATTTATCCAAGATATTGAAATGAATGAGTATTTGATAAATTATTTTACAACTTTGCAAAAAATCTACGAAGAATTGCAGAAACAACTTAAGAAAAACGTTGAAAAACGTGAATCTTCCATAGGTATGAATCCAGAGATAATGAAAATAATACAAAGTTCAAGGAAAATTGGAAATAGTCTGGAACAAGATTGGAATAAGGTAGCCTCTAGAGTAAAAATCTCTGATGAATATTCTTTTATAGAATATTATGATGGTGCAAGACTTATTCAGAACCTAGTCGAAATTTTCACAAAAATCTTTGATTTTACAAATCTCTTTTTCTAAATTGTTTAACTTTTAAAATACCTAATTAAAATAACCAAATTTCTTTTTTATGATATTTTACTTTACTTCTTAATGAAATTTTTCAAATTACTGGAACCTTTTAAAATTGGAAATTTACAATTAAGAAATCGAACTGTTATGCCTGCAATGCATCTAGGAGCAGCAGAAAATGGTTATGTAACTGAGCAATTAATCGAATTTTATCGAACACGTGCTACAGCTCGAGTAGGATTAATAGTTATTGGAGGTATTGGGGTTTCCAAACGAGGAACAGGAGGGCCTACAATGGTTTCATTATCCGATGATAAATTTATTCCCGGAATGCGAAGACTAGTTGAAACAATGCACAATGAAGGTGCTAAAGTTATCGCACAACTATATCACGCAGGAGGATACGCTTTCTCTAAATTAACTGGAGAACAATCCGTTTCATCCTCGGCAGTTTATTCTCGTTTTACTCATGAAACTCCTCGCGCTTTAAAAATTTCAGAAATTCAAGATGTTCAAGATCGAATTATTCAAGCAGCAATTAGGGCTGAAAAAGCAGGATTTGATGGTATAGAAATCTTAAGCAGTGCTGGTTATTTAATTGATCAATTTTTAAGCCCATTAAAAAATAAGAGAATAGATCGCTATGGCGGGCAAACTTTAGAAGAGAGAATGACATTTCCTTTAGAATTAATCCGTAGACTAAAGGAAAAAGTAGGAAATAAAATGATTATAGGTTGTCGTTTTTCTGGTGATGATTTTGTTCCCGGAAGTAATACGTATAAGGAAAAAAAGAAAGTTGCTATTGCGTATGAAAATGAGGGTATTCAATTTTTCAATGTTACAGGCGGATGGCATGAAACTCGTATTCCGCAAATTCCAATGGACACTCCCAGAACAGCATTTGCATATTTAGCAAAGGAAATTAAATCTGTTGTAAAAGCTCCAGTATTTGCAAGTAATAGAATAAATAACCCAGAATTAGCAGAAAATCTAATACAAGATTTTTATTGTGATGCTGTTTGTTTTGGTCGATCTCTGATTGCAGATCCGAATTTTGTGTTAAAAATTGAACAGAATAAATTAGGAGAAATTAGAACATGTGTTGGCTGTAATCAAGGTTGTTTTGATAATGTTTTTAAAATGCAATTTGTGCGATGCGCGATTAATCCTTTAGCTGGATACGAACTAAGATATAAAACTCCAAAAAACACATCAAATAAAAAAAAAGTTATAATTATTGGAGGAGGGCCAGCAGGAATGGAAGCTGCTTTAACAGCCACAAAATTGGGACACAAAGTGATTCTATATGAAAGAGATAGCGCGTTAGGGGGTCAAATTAAAGTAGGTCGCGTCCCACAAGGTCGTGAAGAATTAGATAATATCATTGATTACTACGTGAACCAATTTAAAATATTAGACATTCAGTACAAAACAGGTATTAATGTTACTCCCGAGCTTATTTTAAAAGAAAATCCAGATATTATCTTTTTTGCTACAGGAGTTCATTTTAAAATCCCAAAAATCGAAGGTATTGATGGATCCCTTAATTGTAATATCTGTTTTGCAGATGAAGCATTAGCAGGAAATAGTTTAATTGGCAAAAAAGTAGTTGTAGTGGGAGCTTCAGCAACAGGAGTCGAAACTGCATTATGGGCTGCAAAAAAAGGGGCAATGAATCCAGAAGTCGCTCGATTCTTGGCTTTTTATAAAGGTTTAACAATCGAAAATGCAATGAAACGAACATATCGAGGAGATCGAGACGTATATCTTCTTGAATATCTTCCAAAAATTGGAACCAGTATTGGAAAATCAACAAAATGGGTATTTTTGGATGAACTTAAGATGTTAAATGTAAATGTCATTACCAATATCAAGGTTACAAAGTTTGCAAATAAAACTGTTTATTTTAAAAATCGATCTGAAGAAAATGGTGATGAAGATATTGTTGAAAATGTAGATACTTTCATTTTAGCAACAGGTGTAACATCTAACCGCGATCTAGCAAATTCTTTTGAAAATTTAATAAAACAGAAATCCATTAATAATAAAATTCCCAAAATGAAATTTATTGGCGATTCTCGAAAAGTTGGGACAATATTGGAGGCAGTTAGGGACGGGTTTAAAGCTGCGTTTAAATTGGGAAAAGTCCAATAACATTTTTTAGTTCATAAAATATTATTAGATTAATGGCGAAATCGTCGGTAAATCACTTTTTTCAAAAAATTTTTAATTCGTTTGAAGAATGTGTTGTTGTTAACCTTCAGATATCGCATTTACCAAAAAAAATTCAAGACTATATTAGAGAAATAGTCGGAACTACTGAGGCTCTTCTGGGAAAAAATTCAATTAGCGCAGTATTACTTTTCGGATCGGCATCTAATTCATTAGATCAATTTAGTAAAATTTCGGATGTTGATTTAATGGTTATAGTAAAAAATTCCATTTCAAATCGCAGAATCAAAGAAATTAAACCGATTTTAACAGGGATTGTTATAAAACATAGATATCGTTTCTATAGTAAAAATTGGCATGCGAGAATACTTCAAATTGTTGAGAAAAGTACCGGAATGTTCTGTTCTTTTTTTATCTCAACTGAAGCAAATTGGAAAGACTCTAAATTTACTAAAATTTTCTCAACAAATCCAATATTAACCAATTTATTAGCACCTCATAAAATTGTTCTTGATTCAATGAGAGCGGGAACTTCAGTTTTATATAATGCAACTACAGAAATTATTGAACTCGAACCTATCTATAAATCTTATCCAATCACGCAAATATTAAAATCACTATTATTAAATTTACTGATGTCCATAGGAACACTTTTTATTTTAATCTTTAATAAGAATTATATAAAATATATACTCGAATCTATAAAATGGAGTATTAGGAGTTGCGATTTTTATTTGAATCAAGAAATAAATCCCTTATCAGAAATTTTAAGAAATTATACAAAACTTGGAATTGAAGGAGATTTTCTTCAAAAATTTTTAGATTTACGAAAAAAACCTACACAGGATCTGTTTTTTTGTTTAAAAGTTCCATATAATATTATCAAAATTCATCTTATAACTTTAAAATTTAAAAAAAAAAATTATATCATATTTTTCTGAACATCAAATAAACTGATGCTTGTATAACTTAATTGAAAGCAATCTTGACAGAATATCGAAGCTCTGGTTATTAATTGACCATTTTTAAGTTTAAAATTGCCTTCCTCTTGATCGAATTTTTTAATAATGTTTAACGACTTACAATTTGGGCAATTCTTTAGATCTTTATATTCTCGATATCTAATCTTGGGATCTAAAATATTTTCAACCTGATCCTTATCCTTATTATATTGGATGATTTTATCCAACTCTTGAAGCCCTTCGTCATCGCCCGAACTTAATTCAGGTTTATTTGTTTGTAGTTTTCCTAATTCTCGAATAATTTGCCCATCCTTAATAATCAAAGTCCTATCAGCAATTTTCCTTAAGTTTGGATTGTGGGTTACAATAACTACAGACTTATTCGGATTTTTTTTTATGAAATCTTT
>JAUWMK010000205.1 GCA_030613185.1 Promethearchaeum sp. | reverse complement strand
TTGGTAGGTATGACCTGCTGAGGGATAAATATAAATTGTTTTTGCATGGCATGCAATACAACGATTCTGTAATTCTGTGGGATAAGGGATGTAATGGGTAGAGATGTTTTTTTCTATGGCTGAAAGTGACATATATTATAAAAAGCTAAGCCTAGTTTTGAATCTTTTGATTCGACAAAAAGAAGATGTGTTTTGAAGTTCATGAATAAAAAATGGTTGAAGAAAGAAAAATTCTTTATTATCAATGTTCATGCGGAAAAAGTGTTAAAGTTAAAAAAAATGTAAATAATTTTAAAGAACCAAGATGTATCTCTTGTCAGAAGATAATTTGCATTAGTTGTAGTGAGTTTAATAAGGCATGTCATAATTGTTTAGGTAAATTACCTAGAAAAGAAAAAAAAAAAATAAAACTTCTAAATTCATCTTCGCTCTATCTTGCTGCTAATATTGCATTTATTATTGAATGTATACTTGTAGCTCTTATTTTAAGTATATTTTTAGGGCATTTAGATAAATCATGGATAGTAATAATTATAATAGCAATAATGTTAATTTCTTGTTGTTCAGTTTTCCCTCTTCAATTAAAAATAGAACGCTTCTTATTTATGAAATTTTTACGTAAAAACTTTCCAAGAGATTTTTAAAAGGGTATTAAATCTTAAGATATACTTGCTTGAAGGACTACTATCCCTTGAGCAAAAATCTCATCATTCTTAAACGCTTCCTTGATTTGGGAAGGTTGCATCTTGGATAATTGAAATAAAAATACATAAGCCATTTTTAGAGCAGATATTTTTAATGTAATTTTTTCTCCCAATCTATAGGAAAATTCAATTAACCTTTCAACCTTTAATTTATCTATAATACTGCAAGCTAGCATAGAAATTTTATCCCAATGAATCTTATTGATAATTTTTTTATCGATCTTTGTAATAACAACCTTAACCTGCTCAATATTGACTGTTTCTCTAAATTTTGAATAAACTTCCTTTACATTATTAAGTGGGGAGATTTCTTCAAATTTATGGGATAATTCATTAAATTTTTCCCAATTTACTATTTTCTCTATTTGGATAGCCAGAGATTTAACAATCTTCCAGTTTAAGACATATTCTTTCCATTGGTCCTTACGCAATTTCAGAGCAGGTAAAATCTTATCCCAAATAATAAATAAATACGGTGCACCTTGATTGGTTAAAATAATTACTTCATAAATCAAGAGATCCACACCTGAAGGACGTATATTTGATAACCATAAGGGGAATTCCATAGCAAATGCTTGAAAACAACCCACTCCAAAAATAAATAGGACTACTTTTGGATCAAAACTATGAAACCATTTGGTACAATAAAGAAGTACCATAGCCAGGTATCCAATCAACACAACAACGATCTGAGTTATGAATTGAGATTCCATATGGCGTAAACTGACAACAGATGTATCATTCAAAGGGAGTAAAAATGATATAAATGGAGTAAGTAACCAACTTCCCAGAAAGAGGGATGAATAGAGCAAAATGTCTCGAAAATTTTTAGAAAACCAACTTTCAAACATTATCCAAAGCCAAGTGAAAGCAAAAAGCGCGTAGGATATTGTCATCATAAAATCTGCTGCAAATTTCAATAAAGTTAACGAATTCCATCCATGCAATACTACATTTCCACCTATCCAATATTCTCGAATATTTTTACCAGGTAAAGATGAGCCAGCGGGAACATTCCACCAGATTACGGCATCTATAATGTAAACTAATATAGCTAAAATGATACCTGCATATAAAGCACTAAATTTTTTATTTTTCAGAATAATTATTAGCCAAATTATTAAAAAAAAAGCATCAACATAAATATAATCAAATTGAAATTGGCGCATAACCTCCGTCAATCCCTTTAAATCCATCGGTCGTCTATTATATCTTTACACTTATCCTTTTAAATTCTTAGTGATATTCATCTTTAAAGAAATGAGTATTTAAAACTTGTAAAATAATTAAAAAATATAAAATTAGGGTAAATTTTTTTCACATATGCATGGATCTGAATTACATTTTGGACATTTATTATATTTGCTTAAAATTGCTGATTGTAAATCGATTTCTAGCAAATTTGCAAGAGATGCTACCCATGCATAAATATCTGCCATTTCTTCTGCTGCTGCATGTTTATCTATTTTATCAATGCTATATTTTAGTTCGCTCATGAGTTCTCCCATTTCTTCTCCCAGCCATAAACATGTGCGATAAATTCCGCGCTTTTTATCATTGTGAATATATAAATCTCTCATTTTTTGTTGAAATTCTGAAATTTCCATATTTTTAACTATTTATAATTCCAAAAAAAACTCATGAATTTGGTGCAAAAATGGGTTATACGTTTTTTATAATTAACGCCAAAAATTGGACTCTTAAAGATACAAAAATTATTCTATTTTATATTTAAATTATTGGTGATTAAAATATTAGAAATTGGAATAAAAACAGATAAACTTACAAAAAAATTCGGAGACTTAATCGCAGTTAATCAAATTGATTTGGAAATTAGGCGAGGTCAATTATTTGGATTCTTAGGTCCCAATGGTGCAGGTAAGAGCACAACGATAAACATGTTATCCACGATAAATACCCCAACTGAAGGAACAGCATTAATTTTAGGTAATGATCTCATAAAGGATAGAAAAAAAATTCGTGAATTAATCGGAGTATGCCCACAAGAGATTGTTTTATATGATCTATTAACTGCACGTGAAAATATTCATCTTATTGCAAAAATGCATAATATGCCATCAAGAACTTACAAAGAACGAACGGATGAATTGTTAGGGAAAATGAATTTATTAGAACGAGGGAATGATCTTGTAAAGAATTTTTCAGGAGGGATGAAACGCCGTATAAATGTGCTTATGGCTGTGATTCATGATCCTGATGTAATTTTTTTTGATGAACCTACAGCTGGTTTAGATCCTCAAAGCCGGCGGGTGGTTTGGGACTTCATTAAAGATTTTGAAAAAGACAATAAAACAATTATTCTAACAACGCATAATATGGAAGAAGCCGATGATCTATCAGAAAGATTAGCAATCATCGATAATGGAATAATAATCGCAGAAGGAACGCCCCAAGAGTTGAAGGGTAGAAATGGATCTGGTGATATCATCGAATTCAGAGTAACAGATCAGCATCTTGAAATTCGGAATAATATCATAAACTTCCTAAATGAAAAAAGCGAGATTTTATGGGCAAAAAATTTGGGTAAAGCTCGAATTTCCTTTAGTGCTTTGAATGGATTGAAAAAAATATCATTTTTCTATGATATGTTAGAAAAACAATTCCAACTGAAAATGCAGGATTTAGTTATCAGGCAAAACACACTTGAAGATGTTTTTCTTGAATTAACTGGGAGAAAATTACGAGATTAGAGGTCATAATTATGATAAATAAAAACAAACAGCAATCAAATTTTAATTCTGGTCATTTGAAACAATTCTGGACTTTAGTTGTTAAATTCATAAAAGTCAGTTTTCGTGATAAAGAAAATCTTTTTTGGATTTTTGGATATCCTCTACTATTTATGGTGCTATTCCTAATAGCTTTTAATTCTGGAGGGGCACGTTCAACTTATACTGTTGTAATCATTAATTACGATACATTAAATATAGAAAATCCAGAAACCGACATAGGTGCAAATGCTTCATTAGTACTCTTGGATTTGTTTGATTCAAACTCTAATTTTTCTGAATCATTTAATTTACAAAAAACTTATTCCAATGGAACTGAAATTACCGAGAGTGATGCAAGAAAATTAGTGGAAGAAGAAAATATTGATGGTTTAATTATTATACCTCAAAATTTTTCAGAGATAATTATAGGTAGTACTTGGTGGTATCCGTTAGTTAAACAAGGAATTATTCCTCCTAATACTAGTGAAGAATTTGCATCACTTATGCAGAGTTTAAACGAAACCGATTACATTTCTGGATCACCTACAATGGAAATTCTCACAATCGCAGATGCAGTAACTGGACAAGTAATCTCTAGTGTTTTTAATAGTATTGTTAACGATATTATTCTGGGTTATAATAATATCACTTCATTGTCAATTGAACAAAGTATAGGCCCAAAAGGAAGAGATCTTACATGGTTTGATATGGCTGCACCAGGACTTGTGGCGGTAGGTGTTTTAGTTGGAATTTCGAATTTAGCTACAATGTTTGCTTTTGAAAAATCAAAGGGAATACTACAACGCTTAGATACAACTCCGGTTCCACGTACAATTTTGCTTCTCAGCGGAGGGATTGGTCAATTAGTTATATCATCAATTCAAATAACAATTCTTTTGGGTGCACTTCCCATTTTTGGTGTCAATACATCTCCAGATGCAAATTGGTTTTTAGCTTATATTATCGCGTTATCACTAGCATTTACATGCATAGGTTTAGGATTAATCCTAGCTAGTTTTGTTAAATCAGCTAGTGCGGCGGGAGGAATAGCCTGGATAATAATAATGCCTCTGCAGTTTTTAGGAGGTGCATTTTTCCCATTAGAAGGTGATATTACAAAGTTTATTCCCACATTTTATACAGTTCGAGCTATCCGTTTAGTATTGATATATGGAGCACCATTATCTTCAGTGTGGCTAGAGATATTGATAACTTTAGGATTCGGTTTTGTTTTTACTTGCATAGGTATGATTATTTTTACCAAAAAACGCAAGATTTGAACCAATACTTTTTTTCGTTCCGTTTTTTCTTATATATTTGATTTCTTTTTTATCAAAGAAATCTTAATATAAGGATTTCTATATAAATATTACAATGGATAGTTCTAGACTTGAAAGATATCTTGAAAAATTACAAGTATTGGATGATACTCTTGAACATTTAAATACTTGGAATAGTGATATTTCTTCATTGTCTATATCTGATATTAATACTCGAGATAAATTTGCAATCTTCCATGCATACCAAATCATTGTTGAAACTGTGACTGATATTACTGCAATGATTGTAAAAGATATTGGAAAAATGCCTAAAGACGATTACATGAATTTTGATATATTAATTAAGTCTTCTTTATTTCCTCAAACTACCTTAAATAAGTTAAAACAAGCCAACGGATTACGAAATCGAATAGTGCATGAATATAATGGATTAATTGAGAAGATTGCATTTGAAGCAATAAATGAACACGTTGAATTATTCCAAGAATTTCAAAAAGTGGTTTCAGAATGGTTGAAAAAGAAATAATTGAAAATATAAAAAAAGATTTTGGATTTCTTATAAATTATCCTTCTTTTTTGGGTTTAATGCTTTATGGTTCTCAAATTGATGATTTGCAAACGATTAGAAGCGATATTGATCTTTGCATTATTCAAAATAAAGTCGATTCCAAGGAAATGTTTAACGATATATGCGCTAAGGTAGATATATATGGAAAAAAATATGATGTCCACTTCTTCAAGGAATTACCTTGGTATATTCGTGGAGATATTTTAGACAAAGGAATTGCTGTATTAAGTCCAGATTTTCCATTATTATTTGAATTTCTATATCCATATCGCAAAATTTGGAATGACCAAAAACATCGCCATACTCTTAGTAAAATAGAGATGCAGGAATTACTTACTCATAATATTAAATGAGCAAGATCTAATTCACCATAATCCTCTATTATCATATCTGCTTCATTCAATTTTTTAGGGGGAAATGTTGTAGAAATGCCAATGGTAAAAGCTCCACTTGACTTAGCTGCTTTTATTCCAGAAATAGAATCTTCTATAATGATACATTTTTTAGGTTCAATCTCCAATCGATTCATTGCTTCTAAAAAAATATCGGGAGCGGGTTTTGCATGCTTGACATCATCCGCGGAAACAATATTCAGAAATTTTTTATTTAATCCGGCTTGTGAAAGATTAAAATTGATTTTATTAATTGATCCTGATGAGGCTACCGCAATTTTTAGGTTTAAATCTTTAGCTTCTTGAATTATTCGATTTACTCCTGAAATTGGATGTAATTTTCCCTCAGCAATTCTATAATAAGTATCTTCTTTTAATTGGGCAAGTTTTTTTAGTGTTTCATTATCAACTGGAAGATTGTATTTTTTTGAATAATATTGGGCAGTATCTAATAGTTTCTTACCGAGAATTGCATTATAGTTAGTTCCGATATCAATATTGTATTGTTCTTCAAATATTACATTCCATGTTCCGCAACTAAATGGTTCTGAATCAACTAATACACCATCACAATCAAAAATTAAACCTTCAAATCGCATTAAGATCTCAATGAATGCAATTCATAAAAAAATTCCATGTTCTGAAATTTAATAATAATAATTTCGTCCTTACTCGAAATAAAACAATACTTCAAAATCATGGAATTTGTGATTTCTGCTACCATGATAAACGAAAAGAATCTGAAATAGTGCATCCTGACGAAGAATTCTGGAATTCGTTATGAATTCTTTAATTATCCTTTTTTTAGATTAAAATTTAAATAAATCAAACTCAAATCTTTTAATATATGAGTCCAATTACAAAAAAGAAACTTCAGATGAACTTTTACATTTTCGCATTATTAGTCCATTTCTTATATACGTTCATTTTGGGAGTCATGAATTCCTTTTGGGGTGAAGTTAACGGATTCATCTATGTTCTTCTTTACAAAAATTGGAATTATACTCTCATTTTGTTTATTTCTGCAATCGTATCATGCATTTATACTGGAACTTTAATATTTTTTGTAAGAAGAGCAAACAGAGGACAAATCCAATCTGAGCTGCCTAAAATTTTATGTGTTTTATTCAAAACAATACTGCCCATTCTGAGTTTCATCTTTAACTCGCTTGTCCTATTGATTCTCTTTGTAGCTGGAGAAGAACACCTTAGATTAGTTCTATTTGTCATCGATTTTTTTCTTCCAATTCTTTTTATTCTAAGCGTTGTCTTTTTGGGAATAAAAATACCTCACCTTATTTCATTCCTTAAAGATCTTAACAGCAAATATCTGATCAATTCTGAAGCAAAGAAGAAATCAGCACCAATTCAATCTATATTTAGTATTTCCTTGATAGTTTTATTATATCTTAGTGTTTTTCTTATTCCATTAGTGACTCCCCCTTCAAGTCTATACAATGAACCTATTGCTGAAAAACCGTTAATAATTGCCCACAGAGGTGCTGCTTATCTTGCCCCTGAAAATACAATGCAAGCATTTCAAAAGGCTGATGGGGTAGGTGCCCATGGATGGGAAGTAGATGTCCGGGTCAGCATTGACGGTAAATTTTTCTTAATGCACGATACCGATCTTCGAAGAACAACCAATGTTGCTACTGTTTTTCCTGATAAAATTGATGAAGACGCTAGCTCATTTACCATAGCTGAATTGAAACAATTAGATGCGGGGTCTTGGTTTGTTGATAGAGATCCATTTGGAGCAATTAAGGGTGGAAGAGTTAGCACTGAAGATGCAGATTTGTTCCGAGGGGCAAAAATACCTCTTCTTGACGAAATATTAAACTATACAATTCAAAATCCGCATTGGATAGATATTGATATGAAGAAACCTAATGAAGACCACCCATACGCATCTCAATATGAAGATCTTCTATTAGATAAACTCCTACTTTCTAATTTAACTGATAAAGTGATGATTAAATCATATGATCCGAAGGCAGAAAATTTTACACAATTATTTAGCCCAAGAGAATATACTATTGAAGAGATGCTCGAACTTGGAGCAGAACTTATTGATGAAAAATATACAACCGCAAACAGCGAATTAAGTGAATATATAACCACAAATGTTCCCATTATGGTGGGAGTGCTTAATTCACCAATTCGATTCTCACAAGTGTGGCTTCTGGGAGCAGATTTTGTTTTGACGGATACCCCTGATGTATTCTTAAATATGGCAGAACCATTAAGGATGATGAAAAGAAGCACATTTATACCTATTTGGATTACTTTATCAGTAATTTCATATAGTGGAGGATTTTCATTCTATATCCATAAATTGAAACGTGAAAAAATGCCTAAAAAAGAAACCTAAATGAAATGAAAAAAAAATAGCTTTTAGACCTAAAAATTATGCATCTCCTTCTTTTTAATATGGATTTCTTCCACTCTTTTCTTATTTAGTGGAAAAAGGCTAAGAAAAATTAAACTTATTAACAAAGCGCCTGCGGGAAATAATGACATGAGGCTTTTTAATCCAAATTTCAATTCTGAAGTAACAGTATCAGGATTATATACGCGCCATCCATTCGTTTCTAAGACGAAACTCACCGATAAGATAGTCATTATTGTAGATAATCTTATCAGCAATGCATGGACTCCATAATATGAAGCTTCGCGCCTTTGATT
>JAUWMK010000113.1 GCA_030613185.1 Promethearchaeum sp. | reverse complement strand
AGATTAAGTAATTTTCTTCACCTAAAGCAACACAATGATTTGCTAGATTAAAAAATATCCCCCTAATATTGGATCCGGATATTATTTCATTATCTTTAAGAAATATCATAGAAAAAATATCTGTATCGACAACTTCCGCGGCAGGATCGTTATATCTTCGATTATGCCCGATATCTGTTTTTTCCCGATTATATTTAATAAATGCTGGTTTTAAATTTTGAAGGGCACCATACACTGAAGTAGCAATTACATATTGATGATAAGGAACACCATTTTTAGCATACCATCCTTTATCGAAATTGTGGGGCTTTTTAATACGATCATAAAAAAAATCAAGATTTGTGGTTATTCGTTGGCTTGAATGAGTGTGAATAGCATGAATGATAACATTCTCCTTTTTAACGAGTCCTTTAGTTATTTTTTCGACATTCTCACTGATTTTATAAGAAAAATCATAAGAAACCCATAGCAAATCACAAATTATAAGAGCTATATGCAATTTTGTTTCGGTATCTTTGAAAAGTATACAACGGGCATGCACATCATCATGAATTGCAATAGAATTAAATTTTCGATGTTCATAACCACCTAAAGGAGTCCCTAGTGGGGGAGTAATAGTCACTTTAGCAAATCCTACTTCCAACATGCTTCTCATTTATGATCCAAAATAAATAAATGTTAATTAAAAAAAAAAACAGGAAAGTAAATTTTCCAAATACTGAAATTATTGATTCAAATATGGTTTCAATGCGGTTTCTAATCGTTCTAAAGCATCCCGTACAATTGATAAAGGACAGGCAATATTAATTCTTTGAAATCCTAACCCGCCTGTTCCAAACATGGGTCCGTTATCCAGCCCAACTTTAGCTTCCTTTTTTATAATATCGTCTAATTCGATCGGGGTTAATTTTAATCCGCGAAAATCCATCCATACCAAATAAGTTCCCTGGATTTCAATTACCTTTACACCAGGCAATCTTTCTTGAATGAATTTTTCAAGAAACTCATAATTTTTTTTCATATATGCCATTGCAGCATCCAACCAATCTTCACATTCATTATATGCTGCTTTTAAAGCAATAGCTCCAAAAATTCCTGGAAATCTTAGTGATAAGTTTTCCATTTGAGTGTTGAAAATCTGTCTCTTAATAGGATCAGGAATAAGAATATTAGATGTTTGTAACCCAGCGATATTGAATGTTTTGCTTCCTGCAGTGCATGTGATAGAATTTTGTGCAAATTGTTCTGATATTGAAGCAAAAGGTACATGAGTAAATCCAGGAAAGATAAGATCGCAATGAATTTCATCCGAAATTACAATAATATTATTTTTAATGCAGATATTACCTAATTTTTCCAATTCTTCAAGTTTCCAAACTCGACCTACAGGGTTATGGGGACTGCAGAGAATGAGGACTTTTGCTCGAGGATCTTTTACTTTTTTTTCTAAATCTTCAAAATCCATTTCATAATGACCATCAACAAATTTTAAAGGATTTACTAATGCTCTTCGGCCATTGTTCTCGATACACATTCTGAAAGGATAATACACTGGTTCCTGGATTATTATTTTATCTCCCAGTTTACTAAATGCTAGTACTAGATAACTGATTGCCGATACAATTCCTGGTGTAGAAATAAACCAATCTCTTTGAATTTTCCAATTATGTCTTCGTTGGAACCAATTAATTACTGCCTGATAGAAGTCTTCTTCTGGTAAAGTATAACCAAAAATCCCGTGATTTACTCTTTCAATCATAGCTTTGGTAATAGGTTCGGGAGCACGAAAATCCATATCCGCAACCCATAGAGGTAGAAGATTTTCATGTCCTAAGAAAAATTTTAGAACATATGGATCCCATTTAATAGTTCCATAGCATTTGCGATCAATTACTTCATCAAAATTCCATTTATTCATATTTTCGTCCATTATTTTTATCTCTTGTTTTTTCTCACTATCTAATATAAAAAAAATTAGTTTTAAAAAAAGATTACACTTCTCGCATATCGATACCTTTGGTTTCTTTACCCCAAAGTAAAGTAACTGGAATGGTAATCAAATATGTACAGGTAATTATCAAAGTTGCCCAGCCTAAACTTAGGTTTTCGATTAAGAAAGTTGCCATAAGTAACCCTAAAGTATTTCCAATTGCGCGAACAAAAGCCATCCATGATGCAGTTGCCCCACGAATTTCGGTGGATACGGATTCATAACCGGCAATTTTATTGGGTAATAAAATACCTTGTCCTGCCATTGTGACCAGACCCGATAAAGCGCTCAGAAATAGGATATTTGTCCAACCCCATACAGTTAAGCCTAAAATATAAAATATTACAGCAATAGGCCCTACAATACTGGAAATAATTTTTATTGGTTTTCTCCCAAATTTATCCATTCCCAACCCGACAAGTAAATATGCAAGAAAAATCCACAAAAGCGTTAAACCTAATAGAATTGTTGTTGATTCGTGCCCTAAATGTCTTGCTAATAATGTTTCCCCCATTGTTCCAATTGATTGAGTGAATCCAACAAGGAACATTATTATTAATACTGGTAGGATATTTTTACCATATTCTCCTTTGAAGACCTTCAACATATTTTTAAAGGGATTATTTCTTGGAGCACCTGTTTCTTTTCTTTTAGCTTCCATTTCTTTAAAAGGAGCGGTTTCATCCAATAAAAATACGAAAAATGCAAGAACTATTCCAAACCCTCCGATAAGTACAAGGGGCCTCCAATTTTGATGTTCATCTGTAATAAATATACCCATTAAAATAAAACCCGCAACACCTGCAAGGAGCCCGGCAATTAAGACAAAGTTTTGATAAATCCCTCTCTTCTTCTTTGGGGCTTCCTCAGCAACATAAATAGCCCAAATGTCTGAACTATAAAATACATATAAAATAAATAGACCTACGGTAAAAATTGCAACACTATTAGATATTCCAACTATAATGGCACCTAAACCCATACCTAATGCAGTTATAAATAACCATATTTTACGTCCTGTAATATCAGCAAACAATCGTGTAAAAATTCCAACATACATTCCAATTGATGCAATTAATAAGGTTTTTGCAAAAGCAGCATCAGCCTGTTCTAGAGTTAAGCCCAAGCCATTCATATACAGTTCTTGTTGAACCGAGCTTACTATAACCATAGGACCCATAGTAGTGTATGTATCCAACATTTCCATAAAACAGAGAAAGATAAACAACCCTAATAGATATTTTTTAGTTCTTCCTTTAGGCTTGGTTTTTATATCATCATTTAAATTTAAATCATCTTCTGTCATTATTTTTTCATCAATCTTCATTTTGAAATTAATTTTTTAAGAAGATTAATATTAATTAGAGATGATCTAATATATAAAGATTTAGTGTATTTTTTTTATGTCCATTATCGATGTAAAATTTAAACGTAAAGATTTATAATTAGACACCTATAAATATATAATAATGAATTCAGATTTTCAAATGTTTATGCGATCATGGGTCTCCAAATGGATGAATTTTGAAAATCTAAGAGTTAAGCAAAAAGAACGCGATAGGAAAATTGATTTACTGAAATATTGCTCAAAAATTGCATTAGAATCCATCAAAGAAGTAAAAACTCATCTCAAGGTAGGAATGACTGAGCATCAAATTCGATATATAATTAAAAATTATTTCATTGAACATAATTTACGAATAAAACCAACTGGCCTGGCTTTTGTACTACTAGTTTCAACAGGGCCAAATACTGCTAAAGTTCATGCTTTTCCTACTAATCGACGATTAAAAGCCGATGAGCCAATAATGATTGATGTTGGATCTAAAAATCGGCTTCTAGCAGATTATACTTCTGATATTACGCGATCTTTTTTTTTTGGAAATCCCTCGAATGAATGGATAAAAGTTTGGAATATCGTAAAAAAAGCTCAGGTTACTGCAATTAATTTAATCAAACCTGGAAGAAAAGCAAGACACATTGATATGACAGCAAGGAAAATTATTCGAGATGAATTAAATGGGTATAACATTCCGCATGGTGTAGGGCATGCGGTAAAAAGAATACAACATGCAACACCCCAAATAAGATGGACAAGTACAGATATTCTTCATGAAGGAGATATAATTACAGTAGAACCTGGATGGTATGGTGGGAAAATTGATGGAAAAAATTGTAATTTCGGGATTAGAATTGAAGATTTATTATTAGTTACACATGATGGCTATGAATATTTAACAAAACCTTCAGATATTGAAGAATGGATAATTTAGAAATAAAATCTACAAAAAAAATGAATGGAAATGAATTAAAAATGGATAAAAACAAATATTGGATTCTTGACGGTCATAATGATTCAATGATAGCAATTCCAAGACAAAAACGGTCATTTAGCGAACGTTCTGAAATTGGACACATAGATAAACCAAGAATGAGAGAAGGAAACATAAAAGCAGGATTATTTGCAGTTTTTCCAGGTTTTACAAAAAAAATGTTAAGAAAAGGGGTAAAAAACTGGTTTGAAATTGTAAATGAGAAAGAAAATGAGTTAATACAAATAAAGAACTATAAAGATTTTGAGAGTTCTCAAGCAGAAGGAAAAATTGGGGCTGTTCTACATTTCGAAGGCATTGGTGGTTTTGATGGGAACGGTAAATTACTACATTATTATAAAACTCTTGGTCTGAGATCAATGGGAATTACATGGTCAAATAAAAATAAATTCGGAACTGGAGTATCCTTTGTTGGAAAGCAAAAAAAACGGGGATTAACAGAAAAGGGAAAAGACTTAATACATGAAGCTCAATCTTTGGGAATAACAATTGACGTAAGTCACTTAAACGAACCATCATTTTGGGATCTTATTGAAATAACTCAAAAACCAATAATAGCATCCCATTCAAATTCTCGAACAGTATGTGATCATCCACGAAATCTAACTGACACACAAATAAAAGTAATCCATGAAAAACATGGAACTATTGGAATAAATATGGGGATGATATTTTTAAATCCTGGAAAACCTGGAAAAAGGGATACTGAAATGGGATTTGACGTTATTAAGAAACATATTGATCAAATTGTATCATTTTCTGATATAAACACCATTGCTATGGGATCTGATTTTGATGGAGTTAAAACTCCAAATTGTATGAAAGATTGCGCGCAATATCCTAAATTATTCGATTACCTTTCAGAAAATGGATATAGTGAACAAGATATTAAAAAAATTTCCCACGAAAATCTTTTACGTGTTTTTTCTAAAACTTGGGATTGAATAATTATGGTTGAATATGCTGAGTATGAAATTTATGAGAAGAAAATGGATCAAGTTATAAAAAATTTAGAATTTTTCAATTCTCCATTTAGAATTCAATTATTTATGATGCTAAATGCTTATGGTGAAATATCTCTTCCTGAATTAGCAAAAAAGATGGGAAAATCCAAAACAACCATTTCAAAACATCTAAAATTATTAGATTCGGAGCTAAATTGGATAACAATAGAAGAAGAAAAGGTCCGTGGAAATATAAAAAAAAAAATTTATAAGATGAATGTTGATACAAGATATTCCGATGTTTTTTGGAATTTAGAAGATATTGTTAAATCTTATCCTAAGGAGAAAATTAACAAATTTTTGATTAAAGAATTAAAAAAAAACCAGCTATTATTCCAAATGATTAATCTGATGAATTTGGAAACAAAAAAGTTTTTTGAAAGAAAAATTGCTACTTTAGAAACAATGGATCAAGATCTGACTAAAGAATTTTTCTTGAAAAACCGAGTAATTAATTATTTTACAAATCTGACAAAGGAAGAATCTATAGAGTATAATAATGAAATGCATGATTTTCATAAGAAATTCATTAAGAAAATAGAAGAAGAACGACTAAAAAATAAGGATAAAAAACCTATCAGAGAGTATCTTGCTTTTCAAGTAGTCTGGCCAATAAAAAAAATGATTGATTTATGAATTATTTCTTCTTAAATTTCTTGTAAGCAGAGATAATTTCAGGTGGGCATCTTTTGCATTTTGGTAAATGTCTCAAGACATTTACTTTACTCTTTTGACAAAATGGGCAGATTTCCTTAATATTATCGCCACTGCCAATTTTTTTGATTTTATTAATGACTTCTTCTTCAAAATCTATAGAGGATTCTTCCTCACTCTCTTCTTTTTTGTTATTTTTCTCATCAAAATCCTCAATTTCATCTTCAAACTCCTCGTCTTCTTCTTCTTCGTTTGTTCCCTTTACAGTTCCGTGTTTTTTACCTAATCCTTCTTCACTTTCATCTTCATAATCCACGCTTTCTTCTTTTTCTTCTTTTTCATGACCAATGATAACGACTTCTTCTTCTTCTTCAGTTACTTTCTCAATTTCGAAATCATCATCATCATCATCTTCTTCTTTTTTCTTTTTTGATTTCTTCTTGCTTTTTTTGGATTTGGTTTTTTTCTCTTCTTCTTCATCTATATCTACTATGAAGTCTTCATCAGAAAATTCAAGATCTTTCTCATCAAATTGAAAATCTTTTGCTTCTGAGGCGTGATACATTTCAGTATGAGTTAGCTGGGAGGAATTTTCAACATATTGTTTACAAAGTTGGCAGACTAGATTATATGGGCTTAAATTAAAATTTCTTGCCGTGCAATAGCATAGAGGTTTTTTAGCGTTCGAAATATCGTCGATATTCTTTAAATGTTTACAAGCAATTGTTCTTAGTTTTTTTTTAGTTTTTGTGGTTTTTTTCTTTTTTGCCATATTATTTTTAACTCCGAATATGTGGTGTATATAGAAAACATATTGTTAGGAAATGTCGAAATGAAATGTTTTTCAATATTTAATGATCTTTAAATAATAACATTTAAAAAAAATTTTTCTATAGACTAAATTTAAATAATGAATATGTGGGATGTCAATTGAAATCGAAAGCCGCTATCTGTGGAAAGAATGTTTAGAGTCTTAAATAATACATTTGAATATATGATGCATAAAAAAAATGGTTTTATAAACCATTTAAATGTCCCGTTGATGGTTTAATGTTTGCTAATGCAGATGATCTTAAAACTCATCAGAGATTGGTCCATTATCTTGAGACAATAGAGGATGCGGGGATAAGAAAAAGATTCAAATTAATTCAACCTTTTCTGGAAAAAGGATTAGTATCAAAGAGTGAGATTATAGAAGCTACAATTAAAACTGAAATCTTTAAATTCACTATTTATAAATGGATGTTGGTATATAAAAAGAAGGGAATTAAAGGTTTGGCACCGAAAAAACGGAAAATAGGGAAAAGAAGTGTTAGGTTTTCAGACCAAGTGTATCAAATTCTCGAAGATAATGTTAGAAAATTTGCAAAGCCATAGGATATGATTTTTCCCACATACCGTCATCCCAAACGGTTAGAAATAGGATAAGAAAATCAAAATTAAGGAAAATTGAGTCAGTTATAAATTATTTACAATGATTTAATTTTATTCAAAATCAACCTATTACCTCGTTATTACCAAAAGATAAAACAACTTCGAAAAGAAGACATTACAATAACTAAAAACTTAATTTTAAATCCCGAAAATTCAAACATTTATCGTAACGTGTTACTTATAGTGCGAACAATTTTCTTCTCCTTTTCGAGTATTAAATTTAATATTTGTAGATATATGAATGAAGACAGTCAGGGATGAAAAAACCATTTGGTAGATTCCCTATTTTGATTTTAGAAAATGTGGCTATTTTACAGATAGAATCAGGGAGTGTGTGAAGATTGTTGCAAAATATGATTCTAAGTTCGCATAAGTTTGGGAGATTACCAATTTCGGTAGGAATTTTTTTTAAATTGGAACAAGATTCAAATATAAGGTATTTTAGGTTTGGTAAATTTCCGATTTCGGGTGGGATGCACTCGAGATCGTTGCATCCCCGAAAATAAAGAGTGTGAAGTTTCTTCAGCGAACAGAGACCGATTTTTGGTGATAGTGTTTTTGTTGTATTGCATGATTCGAGACAAAGCAACAGGAGATCGGGCGTGATATCAAGGAATGGGGTGATATCAACAGAGCTCTGAATCGTCAAAACGTTGGGAATTTTTTCAAGAAGACCGATTATGGCCGATTCCATTGTTTTTCTGTGTACGGTATTTTCGGGATAATTTCCACTGAAAAATTTTATTTCCCATCCAGCAATTCCGTCGTGAGATTGTGGATCTTCATATCCTACCTCACAGAAAAGAAGCGGAAGGAAATAATCTTGATGATATCGAATGTTTTCGGGTTTGAGTAGTTTAGTTAGTTCAAAAATAGTCTTCCAATATTGTATTAAGGCTTTACTAATAATTGGAAATTTGCGGTAGTAAGATTCAACCCATTCTTCAATGTTTATCTGCATTTTATTTTTCACTATTTTTAAATTTATTATAAAAAAGATAAAAAAATTTTCCTATATAAATATTTGGTCATGCTAGATTCTTTAAATTAATTAGATCGAATTTATCAAAGTCCAGAATCTAGAATGAGAGCCCGCCAAATAAGTGAACCACCCTTTCCAAAACATAAATTTATAATTATTTTCATATGCAGAATAACCAGTGGGCACCTGACTATAATCAAAGTTTGGAGAGAATGGGTCCAATTGTGAACTATATGCTGGATCAGCTATATTAATTCCAGAGTAGTAATTGGGCACATTTGTCGGCATGTTATTTCCGGGGTTATTAATAATATAATCGAATTGAAAAGTGTTAGGATTAACATGGATTCCAAATATAAATTGAATTCTGTTCACCCAAAGTTCAGCTTCTGCCAAGGTCGGGAAATAAGTATCCACTCCCCAGTTTAGCATATTGGCCCGTAATCCGAATAGAACATCATGAAACTGTAACCAATTTTGCGGACTGGAGGGGTTTAAAACAATACTTGTGGATATAATTTCACCAACTATGGTCTGAAACTGGGCACTTTGCCTTTTAGTATCGAAAAACGGTGCAGCTCTAACCAGAAAAGCAGGTTTAAATCTATTGAAAATATATTCAGGAGAAACATCTTGAATTGGGGAATATATTGCTGGATATAATGCTCTTAACCACGATTCGCATTTCTTGTTATGTTTAAAATTGTAGAATGGATCTTGAGATCCATGGATTTCGTGAAACAGAGCCCCACCAGCTTTTAATCCTTGAATGAAATCCCCGAACTGAAAATGGGTATTTCCATTACTATCTACCCATTGTTCTGTCAAACGATTGTCAAGTTTACGGTAACCAATAGATTCATCCCCCCAGATTTGGCGTGTCCAAGGTAGAGTCAGACTTGTTGTCTGAGCGTTGGATACTGGTGTTAATAACATTGAATTTAAGAAATGGTATTCTCCATTTGAATGTTGATTCCAGCCAACATTTCTAGTAATTCCGTCCATTTGAATCAGCATAGATTTAATTTCTCCGAAATTTCCAAAGAACGGCTTTAAAGTGCTTCCGTAGTCTGTTAGAAATAGTGGTTGGGAATTAGACCAAGAAGTAAATCCATCGTAATAAAAAGGGGCCGCGAAATCGATAAAAGACGAAATAGATGCCTTGAAATTCGAATTTGGGTTGGTCATTAATCTCCATGGTTCTGCCAAAATATTGGCTAGACCTTCGATTAGCATACCTTTTGGATATGGAAAATTATTTCCTGGTTTGGCAAGTGTTGATAATGGATTATGACTCGCAAATAAATTCGAGTAAGTAGGAGATCCAGAATATACCCAAGCTAAATGATTTAATGCTTTTTCCAATCCTTTACAATATAATTTATTCCAATCCATCTGAGTCGAAGAAGCAAATCTAACTTTACCCATGGAGACTTGATTTAAATATGCAATAAGTTCAATACTGTTAGCAAAATTATTAGCGAAATTCAAATTAGAAGGATTTTCAAATAATTGATACCAATTTTCACTTTGACCATACTTATTTAAAAACGCCACACTTCCTGTAAGAGATCTCCAGTTATTATATAACCATATTGCTTCTAACTGTACTGCGGGATCGGTAATTGAATATAGAGGGGATAAAAATGCTCTCATAATCTGATCTGCAACAATAGGTGACCAATATAAATCTAATTGATGAGCCATATTATATACCATTCCATAATAAGTCTGAGGACCACACCTCGCACCTGTGGTTAAATAACTATTACGCATGCCAGGAGCAGGAATATAGACTTGCAATGCATCAATAACGTCCCATATTGGATAGACAACACCTCCGACGCCGTAGCCAAAACCAATTTCTGATCTTAGGTGGTTAATTGCTTTTTTGGTAACATCGTTCCATTTTGATATCTTATCAATATGATCATATTTAAGAGCGTCATTGATATTTCTATCTGTGTGGAATTGTAAACTTGTGAAATGATCTAATTCAATGTCTCCTGCCCACACATGTTTCCAAAAAGACGGATCTTGAGTCAATGAATAGGGAAAAGAACCAGCACTTAAATGACTCGAAGATAATAGAATGTTGGGGGTTAAAATATGTTGAATTTGTGTATTTGACCAGCTACTAGTAGAAGACACAAAAACAGGATGATTCGGACGAACATTGGGAATAAATTGACCAGCTACTACACGAGGATTATTCGCAAATTGACCAACAAGAGCGTATGGTCTGTTTTGATTAATAAGTGAACGGTGTATTGGATTATTGGGGTCATCTATAGTGGTCAATGCATTGAATCTGGCAAAAGCGGCTTGTTTTCGTAAGAAATCTTGTGTTTGAAACCAAGGTGATCCTAAGCCATTAAATGTATTTGTGATTGCTGAATTTTGCACTCCTGTTATCCTTGCATATTCTTTCATTCCATGAGCCGCTAAATCTGGATCTGGATGTGGTCCTGTGACCGGATCGACCATCCTCATTTGCCATCCATCCTTCAACCAAGCAGTAATATCTCGATTACCTACTCCTTTAGGTTCTAAAGTAAGATCTTTAAGGAATTTCTTTATATTCCCTTGTATTTGGTATAGAATTAAAGATTTCGAACCATCTTTGTTATCGACAACTTCAATAGACATACTGTATTTAACACCTTTTTTGAAAAATTCAGGGTGTTGTGATCTCCAAAGCCCATCTGAACCCCTGCCGAGACCTGCTTCCGCCCATAATGAATAAATAACATCTAATACGTCTTTGGTCCCAGTAAAACAAACCTCTGCTATTCTTGCCTTTAGTAATACTGCGAGATCTTCTAAAGGTATTTGGTTATTTGTGTAGTCATGTAATGTCGTTTCGGTAATTGCTATTATCTGAGAATATCTCGAAGCAGTATTTTGAGTTCCACCGGATTTGAATATCGTCACTTGCGTGTTCAGTATATGGGTTAAAGCTTTAATTTGGGCATTATTTGTGATTTTTTCAGACTGAATCGATTCGAGTATCTTAAAAGCATCTTGATATATGGACGGTGAATCTAGTAAAGTTTTGATAGTAGATGCTTGAAGACCGTGTGTCAACTGAATATTATATTGTTGATTCAAATAAAGTCTAACACTTTGACTAAATTTCTTCAATACAGCGAATTGTTGAGGATCGAAAGAAGTCTGACTTATATCTGCACCGAAATTAACAGATCCTTCCCCAAAACCTTCAGCAATTGCTTCTGAAAGAAATTGGGGACATATATTAGTTAATGACAAAAATCCTTGGATTATTTCTTCTATCAACAATTCATCAATTATCCCCGATACTAAATTTTTAAGAAACGATGCTGTTTTTAATACTGTCGGAGCAGCTAATACCGTTCTCCCAATTTTCTCTAAGGCATTGACACTAGCAGTTTGGGTAGCAGTGGCGGCTCTAGCTTTTGCAGACATAGATCCTCCTACTGCTCCACCAACCAGAGTTATTGCTGTTTGAACAACTATAAGCCCGAAATTTGCCCACCAAAGCCCTAAACTTGATTTTAGACCAGCTTGATATCCTGTTTGATATTTGGAAATCATACACATCATATTGTAATCAACGGCGTACACGTTTGGATCGGAGTAATTGAGATCGTGTCTGTATGTAGCAGCTAAGAAAGGAGCACCTCTGTCGTCAACCATAAAGGATGTACTACTATATCCTGCTTTAGAATATGTGGCTAGCTCCGATTCAATTCTTCCTATCTCGTTGATAGATCCCCAATCGTTTTCAGGATCTTCCGATTCATCCCAGAAATCAACTTCTCCTGTGGGTGTATCTCGCCAATAAAATTGATGCATGACATGACGATGATATGCGGCCAAGAGATCTATCATTAATCTTTGGGCTTCAGCTATACCTTCATCTTGAATAACCATGACACTTCCGTCTATTGCACTTTCGATAGAATAACTTTCGCCTGCTGGTATTCTTTCATCAAACCAATATAATCCCATAATGACGTAATTCGGAACTCCGCTTCTTAATCCAAGACTTTCTAATCCATTAAATACTGTGAACCAACCATTAAGATCAAACAAACCCCCTGTAAAGGTCTTTAACATTTGGAAAATATCGATCCATTCCATTTCTTGGGGCCCGTTTGTCATCGAATCATAGAATTGCGGCATTTGGTAATTAACCCAAACCAGAGCATCTTCGGAAAGATTATCATCTTCGAACCATGTTTGGAATGGAT
>JAUWMK010000156.1 GCA_030613185.1 Promethearchaeum sp. | reverse complement strand
AACCGTGCACAATGTTGCTGCTATTCTTGGTTTTCCACTAAATGGATTTGAATTGAAAAATTCTTCAATTTCGGATGATTGAGTTAAATACCAACGAAAATTGAAAGGATTTTGTTTTAGTTGGAGATTGAAGATTGAAATCGATTTAGAAAATTGATCCATAAGTTCATGTAATTGGATTTTAGCAAATTTTCCTGTAAAATGTAAATGATCACATAGTTCTTCTTCTGAAACCCCAATAATCTCGGGTTTATCATTTGAAATTCCTTGTTTTGTTCGAGTCAACAAATACATTAAAATTGTATATTCATTCATCATATTCTCCTTCCATTTTTTTAGTAGTAATTTCAAAACGTTGATTGCTTTTTGTGAAAGATAAAAATCCAAGTTGGAGTAAATGGAGGATATAAGAGAAATTTTCGTAATAAACATCAATAGAATTGTTTTTATTTATAAGATCATCTAAAGTGGCTGGTAATACTGGACGAATCGAATTTAGATATTCTAACATTTTCATTTTATAAGGTTTATCAATTTCAGGGAGTTCTCTTATGTCAGGGCTACCAAGAATTGGTTTATCTTTAAAAAAAAATTCTAAATTAGAAGATTTTTTATTTAGCACAAGCCGTTCAAAGCTTTTCATTAAAAATGATTGTGAAAAATGAGGTAATAGTAATGGTGATTGCCAAATTTTATTCAAGATTTTAGCAAAGGATTCATCTGAGGAAGAATTTTTAAGATATTCAAGAATTTGATTTTTTTGAGAAATAATTGAGATAAAATCCCTTAATTCATCGAGTTTCTTTTCGAGAATTACGGTCCCATTATCCATAATCTGGATACTAGTTTCTAATTCAGATTCTGAAATTAAATCTTTAAATTCAACAAACAAGGATTCCAAATCTTCATCGAGTAGTGATTTCTTTCCAATTAGAACTTGATTTTTCAAAAAGCTTATCCTTTCTAGCAGTGAAATAAGTTGGGACATCCATTTTTCCTCTTAATTAAGATTTTGGAAATTAGAATTTTTCCGCGCTTTTGCATAATGAACAGTCGATGTGCCATTTGTTCCATTTCGACTAATCCCTATGACTTTATTTGCATAATGTAATATTGAAATGGAGGAATCTGGCATAATTAAAATGCATTGAATTCCACTTTTTGTAATTTCAAAAATTAACTTGGCAATGATTTCTGCATTTAGGTTGTCTAAAAACATTTCAATTTCATCGTAGATATTGAAAGGTGAAGGATTAAAGTGGTGTAATGATAGCATTAAACTAATTCCTACCATTGATTGCTCTCCACCACTCAAAGCTGTAAACGGACGAATATTTTTTTGGTTTTTTGTTGAAACCGCTTTAATTGTTAATTTAAATTCTTCTATTTCCCCTTCTAAATTTAAATTCACGTAGAAATCAGTTTGAGTAAAATTTAGTTTTTTATTAACAAGATCTTCTAAAATATCCACAGATTTTTCAAATTTATTGAGATATTTTTGTTCAATTTTTAATTCTGCTTCTTTAGCGGCTTTAATTTCTTTGTCTGATGTTTCCTGCTTTTCTAATATTTTTTTTATAGATTCCTCAATTCGTTGTTTTTCTAATATGATATTTTCATCAACATCGATGTAGGATCTCAAGATTTTATTTATTTCTTCGATATCATTTTGAATTTCAACTATTGAACGCCCTGAAAAATTTTTTTGTTTGATCTCTTTTAGCATATTACTTATTCTTTCGATTTTCTTCTCTTTCTCTTCAATATAGGAATTTATTTCATCAATAGAATTTTGCAAAGTGGCTTTACTAATCAATAATTGGTTTTTTTCTTCAGTAGCTTTTTTTAATTCGATCTCGAAAAAATTAGTCTTTTCATTAATATCTTTAATTTCATTCTTTAGTAACTTAATTTCATCTGTTAATTTTATATTTTCTTTGATAAGTTCATAGTAATGTTTATCTTGAGTTGTTAAACTAGATATTATATCTTGTTTATCTTTAGATTTTGAATTTATCTCATTTGTAAGAAGAGTTTCTGCAATTTTTTTGTCATTAATATGCTGAAGGTTAATTTCTTTCTTTGTTTCATATTCTAAAATCTTATTTTTATGGTCATCGATTAGGTTAGGTAAGTGATCGAGGCGATTATGATTTAAAATTGAATTGTCTGGTAATTTTTCTTTTAAGATATTAATTTCCATTTTAATTTCTTCAATTTCTCTCTTTTTTTCTTGAATTTTAATATAATTTTTTTCTCTTTCGGTTATTAGAGCGTTTTTAACGTTTGTAGTAATCTCCTTCTGCTTATATTTCACTAGGAGGACATCAATTTCTCCCAAATTTTTTTCAAGTTTCTTGTGTTTCTCTTTTATTTTTTGTATATCTGAACTTCTCTTATTGTAATTCTGACGATTTGTTTCAGATTTTCCGTTTAATTCATTTAATATTAGTTTTGCTTGAGCTACACTAGTAATTTTATGCTTATTATTTGAAATAAAAGGACGTGCTTCTAAAACGAATTTTTTAGGCCTTAATTGCTCTCCATCCAATGTTACAATCCAATTTTTTGCATTAAATCTTTGAAGATAGTTAGTTCCAGCAATATGGTCCTTAACTACAAGTGTTATACTCGCCACAGAATGAATTACTTTTTGAAGTGCAGGTTCAGGGATTGTAGGTTTAATTTTTTCTGCCAAATATCCAAATACCCCCATTTTGCTTGAATCTTGTAATGTGGGAAGAGGAGTTATTGTCTTTTGTCTCTCTAAATAAATGTTACATCTTGCGTTATATCTTTGAGCCATGTTTTTAAGTTGAGCGAATTCTTCTCGATCTTTTGCTATGAAACTATATAAAACTCTTGAACCAAAGATAGATTCAACAGCCATTTGGTATAAAGGATCAAAAGTTATATAATCAATTAACGGACCAATACTTTGCATATTCCTTTGCTTGATTTCATCCATCATGGATATTATGGATTTAGGTTTTGGCATACTTTTATCATGAACAGATTGTTTAACGCGTTCTATCTCACTGGTTAATCTTTTATATTGCCCCTGCAATTGTTCTAAGTCATTATTATATACATTAATCGCATCTTGATATTTTTGAATTAACTTTTTCATGCTGATCTGTAAATCTTTTTTTGGATTTTCCATAAACCATTTAAAATCTTTTAATTCATGGTCGATTTTTTGAATTTTTTTAGCTTTTTCATTGATTTCTGATTCTTTTTTATTTTGAGTTTCTTCTAAATCTTTCAAAATATCTTCTAAATTTGAAATAATTTGTATTTTAGAATTATATTCAAACAATATTTCCCGATATTTAATGAATTTTTTATTTAAAGAGCGTTCTTCATCTTCATACGATTTTAACAAAATTTTTGCTTCTTTTGTCAGGGATATCAAATCATCCATGCTCTTTTGATAAGATTTTAATTCAAAACCTTGTTTGTTAAGATCTAATTGTAGTTTTTCAATATCTTTAGATATTTTATCAATTTCATCTGCAATTTGATTCTTTTCAGTTGTCCATTTATTAATTTCATCTTTTAAAATTTCTAGACGCGCTTCTTTTTTTGATATAACATCAACTTTATCTTTATATTCATCTTTATTCTGTTTTATCTTCTCTTCAATAGCAATTTCTTCTTCTTGAAGAGAATTGATATCTAAACCAAGATCTTTAATTGAATCCTCTTTAAATTGTATCTGATCGCTATACACTTCAATTTGTTTTATAATATCTTCTTTTTGAGCCCATAGTAACTCGTTATCTAAACTTTCTAATTTACTTAGTAAAGACCTTTTTTTTTCTAAACGTTTTATTTTAGGCTCTAGTTCAACTAGTTGATACTTTAAATTATCTCTCTGCGAAATTAAAGCCGAAAATTCCTTTTTTAGATAATTAATTCGTTCTTTTTGATACAAAATTTTTTCTCTAAGAACATTGAGACCTAGTCCTTTTTCTACAAACGAACATAGGGCTTCATCTTTAAAATTTTTAAGAGATCCAATTTTTCCCTGAGACATAAATGAGAAAACATGGTTTGGATCAATACCAATTTTATCAACAAAATCTTGAATTTTTTTTGCTGAAACATCATGAAGTTCAATTTCATCTGGACCTTGAAAAGAAAATTTTGGGGCTCTATCTTTGAAAACCGTTCTTCTTAGGCAGTAATTTTCTCCAGAGAATTCTAAGTAAAGAGTTACAATTGCGTATTGTTGCCCAGTTCTAATAAAATTCGACCATTTTTTATATCTTCCATCATAATCATTGGATCCCAGGACAAATTTAAGCGCGTGATAAATTGAAGATTTTCCAACACCGTTAGGGCCAGTAATGATTGTAAATTCCGGGTGAAATATTACTTCATTATAATCAAATGAGATGAAATCCTCTAAAATAATTTTTTCTAATTTAATTTTTTTTTTAAAATCGGTTATGATCTCTTTTTTCTCATCTAGAATTGGTGATAACTCCATTGATTTGGTCTTTTCAATGTTTTCAGCCAATCCTTTCATTTCAGTCATTGTGTTCACTTAAAATTTATGATCTATTATTGATTCAAGAAATTATTTTTTTAAACTTGTCAACTATTACTTTTGCTTTATTCAGTTTTTGTAAAGCTTTTTTTGGGTCATCTTTTAGAATAAAGGAATTATCGGCTAATTTTAATCTTTCAAATGGTAAAAGAACAATCCCTTTTTGAATTTTATCTAATATGATGCATAAATCCTCATAATTTTTTGAAGCAGCTTCTTGATATAATTGGTTTTCGAAGTTTTCATTTAATTTTATCCCTGGATCTAAAAGATTAGGTTCTGATTTTATTGCTTTACTCTTTTGAATTATATTATTTTTATTTTTAGAATCATTATTTCTGAAATTAATCATATCATTTTCAATTAAATCGCTCAGAAAATAGGTATTGAACTTGATTTTATTAGTTAAATCATATTTTTGATTAATTTGAAAGTATCTATAAGCAAAAATTAAGAATTTCCTAATTGATGCTACATTCCAATCCTTCATTTGTAAAGAAATATGCTCTATATCAACATCTTTATTAGGAATATCCTTTAAAATCGATTCTATGAAGAATTTTTTGAATTTCATATCGGGTATTTGTAAATTAACCTCTAAATCAAAAAAATTGTTAAAATCATTTGGTAAATTCTGATTTAACGATGAAATAAAAAAAAACATCCCGCCTAATGAAATCGGTTTAAAATTTTCTGTTATTCTAAATACCGAATATACTAGAGAGATTTCTTCTCGTGAGAAATATTTTAATTCATCAAGAGGAAAAATTATAATAAAAGATTCAGTAAAATCCTTAGTAATAAAAAATTTAATTAAGTTTTCTCTCAAAGATATAAAATTGCTATTATTCTCTTTAATAAGTCTAAAAATATCTATTGAATATAATTTACAATAATTGACGGATGAAAAATGTTGAAGAAATGTTTGGATTTCATGGTTTTCAGGAGTTTTTATCAGAATTCTTCCTGAAATTTTCCCAATAATTTCTGGTTTTTCAAATTTTTCATTATTTCTTTCATTTTGTTTTTCTATTTCATCTAAATTAAATTGTAATATATTATCGATTATTTTATATTGAGAAAAATAATCTTGAACATCTTTTTTTCCATTATCAGTGCAATTTAAAGGAACAATAAGATCGGAAAATTGTTTCTCTTTTTCTAGTATTGAATCTGGAGGATCTTCTCTATTATTTAACATATTTTGCTCAGAATTGATTTTTGTCTGCAATTTTGGGTCTTGACCGTTCAAACACGCGTCCTCCTATCCTCTTTATTTAATTGATCTATTTAAAAATAACCTAAATAAAAATAGGAGTATTTATGGTTTAATGTTTTAGGGGGAAGAAATTTATTAAAAAATAACTAATCGTCCATATATTTTTGTTATTTTTTTCAGAAATTTTGCGCGATTTTTTAATTTTTTATCAATTTTAACCTGATATTGCCAATTTCCGCCTTCAATGCTTGGTGTATTCATCCTAGATTCCTCACTTTGTCCTAAGAGATCTTGAATTGGGATTATTGCGACTTTTGCAATTGATCGATAAAGGGCTCTAATTAAATCTTCTACAACACTTCCATCTTCTGTGTCTGAATTTAAATATTCTCTTAATCTCTTCTTTTCGGATTTAGTTGCATCATTTTGCCACCATCCCAAAGTTGTGTTGTTATCGTGAGTTCCAGTATATGCCAAACTGTTATGAACGAAATTATGAGGTAAATGTGGATTTTCTTCATCATTACCAAAGGCAAATTGGAGTATTTTCATTCCAGGAAATTTGAATTTATCCCGTAATGCTTCTACTTCTGGTGTTATTACTCCTAAATCTTCGGCAACTATTGGTAAAATTCCAAGTTGTTTTTGAACTTCCAAAAATAATTCTTCTCCAGGAGTTTCTATCCATTTACCCTTAATTGCATCCTTAGCGGATCCAGATATTCTCCAATATGCTTGAAAACCTCGAAAATGATCAACGCGCACCCAGTCAAATAATTCAATTTGCCTTTTAAATCGTTGAATAAACCAGTTGAAATTTCTCTCTTGTAGAATGTCCCATTTATATAAGGGATTACCCCATAGCTGACCAGTTTTTGAAAAATAATCAGGGGGAACTCCAGCTTGAAATTCAAGAGAGCCATGTTCCTTCAAAGTGAACAATTCTTGATTTACCCAAACATCAACAGAATCATGTGCAACAAATATTGGCATATCTCCAATGATTTTAACATCATTTTCATCTGCAAAATCCCTTAGATTAAACCATTGGATTGAAAAAATCCATTGGATAAATTTGTAAAGTTCTAATTCTTTAGCATGACCTGCGCTCCAAACCTTTAAAGCATTTTTATGTCTCAATGAGAAATTTTTTGGCCAGGTTGTCCATGATTGCAAATTATGACCTACTTTGAGGGAATAAAAAAGTACAAAATCATCCAACCAGTATGCTTGTTTCTCACAAAATTTATTATAAGAATCATATAACTCCGATTTCTGTTGAAAATGTTTTCGTTGGAATGTTTTAAATGCTATTTTAAATATTTCCTCTTTTAATTCGATTGCGCGTTGATAATTTACCTTTAAAATCTTAGAAGGTTCAACATCCGTTTTCGTACCCTTTTGGCATCGATTTACTTCTTCCAAAGTTATAAGATCCATTTGAATTAATCCATCTGGACTAATTAAGAGAGGATTTCCTGCAAATGCTGAAATATTTTGATAAGGAGAGTCTGCATATCCAGTTGGTCCAATTGGAAGTACTTGCCAAAAATGTTGTGAACTATCTTTAAGAAATTCTATGAATTGAAAAGCATTTGGACCAAAATCGCCAATCCCATAACGAGTATAAATGCTGGTTGGATGCAATAATATGCCCGCAGATCTGGGTAATTCCATAAAAAAAATAATACTTCTATTCTTAAAGATGTTGCTGAATAGAAGTAAGGGCGCTTTCGCATTCCTTCATTTTTTCGATTTCATCCAAACTACTAAAAATTTCTAAGGCTTCTTCATATTTCTTCTTGGCCTTCATATAGTCTTTTTTATGTTCCACTAAAATTCTAGCAATTCTAAGTAAACAATCAGGCGTAAAATATTCAAATGGGGCTAAATCAACAGCAATTTCATAAGAACGAAGAGCATAATCATAGAACACGGGATCTTTCTTGGCTAATTCTAAAAAGACTGCTCCTTGGTCATGAAACTGTTTCCCATCACTTGTGTACTGCTTACTAAAGAAGATGAACTGTTCTTGAAGAGAAGTTAGATCTGTTTCAAAACTACGCTTAAAACTTACCAAACTATCTATCCTATCAATTGTTTCAAGAATTTCATTATTATAGTTACTATAATATGCTTGAGCAAGTAATTCTTTGATTGTTATTAAGATTAAATTTTTCTTTCTTTCATCCTCATCAACAAATAAGAACACAGGCAAAAGGTCCTGAACACTGTCTGAAATTTCATCCATAACTGAATTGGGTATTGCTTTTAATTGCAAAGCTTCGATGAAAATGATTACTAGATTTCCAATAGTATATTCAATTTTTCCTGATCTGCGGAGCCAAGCAACTCTATTATAAAAAGCATCGTTTTCAATCCGCTTCGTTGCATTTCCTGACCGGATCATGCCGTGACCTATCGCACCCAATGCATGAGAGATAACATCTTTTGCAAACGGATTAGTATCGCCCATAAGAGTTGATTGTAAAGTTATAATGATCTCATTTGAAGGATGTTCTGCTCCAATTATTCCTAAACTTTCAGCAAATAACTCCACTTCATTTATTTTATCTTCTGTTTGTCGATCGATCTCGAATAATCCTTGAATTAATACCGGAATTACTTCACTAGGTTTATTGATACCTATTTTTCCCAGAGCAAATATGGCCTCCTGTCTCACTTGTGGATCTTTATCGCCGATTAGCTTTATAATATATTTTTCATCAATTTCTGGTCGATTTTTTGATAATAATCCTAATGTATAAACCGCTTCCGCACGAACAGATGCATCAGAATGTTCCGTTAGGGAATACATTAGATCCAAATCAACACTTAAATGTTCTTCAATTCCAGACAGGGCGATAACATGAAGACTATCCCTAACTAATTCCAGATTTTCTTGTTTTTTGATTATTACTTCTAATTGAGGATATATATTTTCTTCATAAAGTGGGCTTATTGATTTCAAAGCTTCGCTCGCATTTTCTGCTATTTTTCTTTCTGAACTCGATAATGCATTTAAATAATATTCTAAAATAGATATTTTCTGCCCATCAATCACAGGTTCATAATTTTTATTCAATATTAAGAATTCTGTAATACTTTCGGTAGCCATCTCACAAACATCTGGATCTTCATCATGTAAAGACATTATCATCAAATCTATCAATAGAGTTTCTTTATGTTCTTGATGGCATTTCAATATAAAATTACCAATTGCATCGCATGCCACATATCTTATGAAATTCCTATTATCTTTGAGAAAATTCCTAATATCATCCAGCGGAAATGTGTCAATATTATAATAAACCATATAACCCAGAACAATTATCGCATTTTGTATTATATAATTTTTCGTGTCCTTATCTTTACCATCAGAATAGTGAATAAATGGAATGATTTTCGATATATCTAAATCATCAGCAACTTTAGCACTCATTTGAACTAGTGATTCCATGGCAGTGTCTATCACATCCGGATTTTTAAAATTATCAGCCAGAATATCATAAATTTTATTTAATGCAATTTGAACAAACTGCTTATCTTCACTTGATCCTTCCATTACCATCTCTGAAATTGCTTGAAATGCAGCAGTTCTTAATTCATAACGTGGACTTACTAATAAAGGTTGGATTTCATCTAATATAACAATTAAATTCTCTTTTTTCTCTCCAATATCCCCAAGAGCATCTAAAATATACCGCTGAATTTGAATATTTGAAGAAGATAATGCTTCAATCATTCGAGTCATCACAATTTCGGGATATTTCTTTCCGATATCCCCTAATAAATTAATGGATTCTTTTATTGAATATTTCGAATATTTGAAATCTTTTGAATCTTTTGAATCAATTGATGTTTCAAATACAAAATCTACTATCTTTTGAGCATGTTCTGTGTCATTGATGCTTATAAGAAGGAGATATTGTCGTGCTTTTAATCTAACCTGCTCATTGAGGTCTACACCATATTTGGAAAAAACCGGTGGAAGCAAAAGGGATTTATATAAAGTTAGAAAATCGTATTTTTTTTCTTTTATTTTCCTTGATTTTTTTGGCCCAGGAACATTCTTTTTTATTAAATCATCAAGATCCTTTATTCCAAAAGCAATTGATGTCGCCCTTAGTCTAATGTCAGAGTGAAAATCTGAATTGCTTTGCACAAAAATAATAATTCCATATATCAATGTTATGAAACTCTGGATAACTATAATAGGAACTAGCAAAGTGTAATTAGAGAAAACAGGAATTAATGGTTTCAAAATGTCAACTTGACTTAAAACCGAATTAACTAAATTATTATTAATTTGGAAGAAGTTAATCAACATATTAATTCCGATCGCGATGAAAATGTATCCACTAAATAGAAAATCAATTGTTTTCGTTTTGGATTTCTTATTCCAAAATTTATCAAAGAACCCTTTAATTCCAAGAGGAACTGTTGTAATTAATGAAATATAACCCATCCATGGGTCTTTTTCACCGATTTCAAAACCTGAAGTTGCTTTATTGATGACGGTGAATATAGTAA
>JAUWMK010000296.1 GCA_030613185.1 Promethearchaeum sp. | reverse complement strand
TACATGAGATGCCTCTAAATCTTTTTTTTGAAAAGAATGGATAATCCTGATTTAACCAGGTAAGTCCTTCCATATTGATCAATTAAAGAATTTCTATTTAAATGCACACACTCGTTTAGAAAACTAAATTACTTTTATTATTAAATAAAAAATATCTCAATTTTATGAATATTTATAAAGTGTCCACATTTTTCCAAGTTTTTCTTAACTGCAAAAAATCCCATAAATCAGGCCAAGATAGCATTACTAAAAGAATTAAACATACAACTGGTCCTAAATAAAACATAGAAAAACTAAAACCTTCTGATGCAATAGCTAAAGGAAATCCTGCTATTAACCCCATAATACTTGCTCCGATTCCAACATATCGCACTCCGTCTTTTTTAATGAGTAAAAGTCCAATCAATGTGGAAAACCAAGTAAAAGATGCAAACATGTTCAAACGTTGAGTGAGCACAAATATTGTGTTGTTCTCCCTCATTAACAAGCGATTTGTTGCAGCAATACTATTAACAAATGTCAATATATATGCCATACCAATCAATAATCCCAAAGTGTAGCGTTTCCATGATAATTTTCCCACAAATATATGTAGAATGAAGTACGCTACCAAATTTAGTAAAAAGATAATTAACCATGGTCCAGGATTTTGTGTAGATAGTGGAGGGATATTTACCCACATATTAGCGAATAAAGCTAAAACATTAGCAATAGTAGCTAAAGGATATGCCCATTTTTTATCACCAAAGAATCCATATGCGCTTATTGCCCATAGAACTCCACTAAGAATACCAATATCTGCCATAAATGGGTAGAAAAATTTTACTATGGTTTGGCATCCAATGTCTGGTTCACCTAAATTTATCGATTGTTGATACACGTCTATCATAAATGGATATTGTTCCAAAAAATATTTGGAATTCAACCAAAGGGCTAAGACGGCTCCAATTATTGCAATAAAACCTCCAAGTAGATTTTTTTTATTCACTTGAAAATTCCTCCTTTATTTCTCATCTGGTTTAATGATTTTATTCCATAACGCGGGAATTAAGAATAGTATAAGTAGTACTACGCTCATCAGTGGTGCTCCTAAATACATAGAGAATTCATCTTTTGCTATTGTTGTAATTATTCCCATTGGGAATCCGAATAACATGCAGATTATTGCACTTCCAACTCCGAGCATTCTAACCCATTCTTTTTCTGGAATTGTCATAATGGCTATGGTTATTAATCCATAACCTAAAGATGCAAGCCAAAATAGACGACTTGATAATACATATAGGCTGCTGTCCTCACCATGTAAATTTTTCACAAAACTAATATTAAGGCTAGCAGTACCATTAATGAAGCCCATAATCAATGCCATTCCGGTTAACAATCCAACCAATATTCGACCCCAATTACGTTTTCCCGTATGTTTATTTATTAGAAAGTACAAGATTATATTTGGTAGAAATATAAATAAATAAACTGGAAAGAATGCAGGATCTGTTTCCATTTTTGCCATTACATCCATTATAGGGATCATTGGCCAAAAGCTTGTCCACAACCCTAATACATTTGCTGTAACTGCAGCTGGATATGCCCATTTTTCTTTTTTAAAGAAGCCGACTGCGCTCACTGCATAGAGAACTCCCGCAATGATTCCAACATCAGTAAAGACAGGTAGAAGATATGTAATAACCATTACGCAACCATCTCCGCATATTACTGCTTGAGCTGCAATTAAGGGTTTATAGTAGAGCATAAAGAAAACAAAATTTAGAACTATTCCTAGCACTGCTCCTACAATGGCATAATATCCACCCATTTTATAATTTTTATCTAATTCATCCATAATTTTTCAGTTCCATTTTTTTCGAAATTTTAAATAAAAAAGTATTTACGCTAACTTAATAAAAACGTTAATTTAAAGTTATTTTTGGATGTATATAAGTTTTAATCTTTTTTAGCGGTGATAAGTTTAATTCTATAAACGATTGATTATTGTGAGTAGATTAAATCTGACTTATCAGTAAAGTAAATCTTATATAAATAAAGAATATTGATGCATAAAATTAAGAAAAAAAAATTCAAAAAACCTATTTGAAGGATTTGATTATTAGAGTTGCAAAAGATCAATTTATAGTGAGAACTACTTCAAAACATGAATAATTGATTTTGGAAACTTGAAAGAAGAAATATTAATAAAGAATAAGGTAAAAAAATGTAATAATTAATAGCTTTAACCAGTAGGAATTGTGTTTAATTTTCTTTTTGTGCTTTTTTTACTAGGTTTTTTGTTTTTATTTTCTTTTTTTTCATCAATAGCAGTAAAAACTTCAATTCCTTGAATTTTATTTTTCTTTGCATGAATTCTAAGCTGACCAGATTCGATATCAAAGCTACCTTCTGGAATTTTCTTGATTCTATCCCATTCAATTTCTTCAATTTTCTTTCCAAAAAGCTCTGAAATCACTTTCTTTGGTCCATAAAGGGAAGATTCGATAAGAATATTTAGACGTTTGAATCCTTCTGGGGTATTTTCCTTAAGAATTTCTTTTAAAATCAATTTTTCTGCATCTTTGGTAAGCGTATCCATAGATGGTATATGTTCGGCAAATTTTTTTCGTGGTTGCTTTGAAGAAGTTTTTGTTTTTATAGGAGTTTTTTTGCTGGCTTTTACGGGTGCCTTCGATTTTGAAGAAATTGCTTTCGCTTTGGCTCTTTGCATCTGTTCCATTCTTTTTTCTTCTTCTAACACAGGAGACCAATATTCTTCCTTCTTTTTCCCCTTTTTCTTATCAATTTTAGCTTGTATTTCCGCATCCTCTAATTTACGACGTTCTTCATTACGGAGATAATACATATCCTCAACTCGTTCTTGCTCATCAACTTCGTAAGGTTCTAAATTGAATACGCGAAGGAACTCAACGGGCTCATCTCCCGCGTCTACGCTTATAATCTTCAAATACATCGCTACTTTTGAAGATTCGCTCTGTAACTGTGCTCCCACACGTGAAGAAATAAAACGTTTTCGAACGGGGGCGCGGGGACCTTTCCAAATAAACAATCTTCTTAGATCATAACGAACGAGCAGAAAGACTTTATCAGTCTCAAACAAATTCTCAATATCTTCGGGTTCAACTTCAATTTCTTCTCTTTCGCCGTCATCAAGTAATTTAAAACATCTAAAATCTTTATAATCATCCAATATTGCCAAGGTTCATTCTCCCTTATTATATCTTTATTCCTTATATATAAAATGGATTTGGTGATCTTAAATAATTTGTGTTTACAATCACGTTTATAATCATTTTTTTAAGAATATACGGGCAACATTGTTAAAAATTTCATAATCATTTATTGAGAAAAGGCAGATTTCAACACTCAGCTGATTTAAAGTAGACTTTAAAAACTCATTTATTGTTGAAATCATAATTTCAGCAGCTTTTTGTTTTGGAAAACCATAATTTCCAGTAGAAATTGCTGGAAATGAAATACTTGATAGTTTATTATCTTGTAAAACTATTAAACTATTTTTTACAGAATTACTGAGGTGAATTTCTGCATCTTTTGGGGAATATTGGTGATAAATAGGTCCCATTGCATGAATCACATGTTTTGATTTTAAATTTCCTCCGGTGGTAATAACAGCGCCTCCAACTTCACTGCTTCCAATTTGATTACATTCTTCTTGTATTATTTTACCTCCTTTCCGCCGAATTGCTCCTGCAACTCCTGTTCCTAATTTCATATTTGTGTTTGCTGCATTAACTATTGCATCAGTTTCTTGTTCCGTAATATCCCCTTGCATTAATTTTAAAATATGGGTTAGTTCTCCATTTTTAATGAAATATTGACTTTCCATTTTCTCATTTTGCTCCATTTTTGGTCAAAAAAAAAATTTATGTATCGTGCAACACATTATCGATCGTAATAACAAATCCCAATAATAAACGTCGATCAACAGATTTATCATGAACTCTGATTGCATAAGTATCCTTAAAGTCAATTATACCACCAAAGAAAACATCTTTCCATCTGTCGGTTTTATGAATTTCGGCAATTAAATTTTCTCTTGCATTATCCGAACCTTTATAGATCTCAAAATCAAATCCCATGAATTTACCAAATGCTGTAAAAACAATATTTCCGCTAGGATCTTTTAATTCAAATTTAGGCCTGAAAACGGAAAGTAATGTTTTTTGGAATCTTGCAATAAGTACTTCGTTTTCATCCATTAAATCATAACTGGGTTTAATTGCAATAATTTTTCTCTGAATTGATGCTGCAATATGCCCATTCATTTCTTGAAGTTCTATTTTCACTCTGAGGGATAACAATTTTCTTTTCATTTTTCCTATTTGATTACCTCTTTCATCAAATATAGGACCCGCTCCAAAGTCCCAATATTTTTCTTGGAGAACGTAATTCATGTGGGAAGGATCAAATAATCCGATATTAGGGGCGGTATTTTGTTTGTTTTCGACTTGTGGTATTATTTTTGGTATTTCTGCTCCACAACTTTCACAAAATTTTTGATCCTGTTTAGATATCGATCCACATTGAGGGCAATGTATAGTATCTGTCATTTTTTTTTCCTTTTTTTTTCCTTTTTTTTTCCTTTTTTCTGTATAATTAAATGAGTATTAATAGAATCACATTGTTGTTATCAATTTTTCCTTGAGAATATAATAGTAATTTTACTTAATAATTTTTTATTAGGAATCATCTCAGAATTCAGCTGTAAGAACTATGAGGAGAGTAATATAATTAAACATTATTAAGGGTTTTTGAGTAAATAACGAAAAAAACATTGTTTTCCTTGTTAAATCGACTTATATCTTTTTAATCCTAATATATGGGAAAGCTTTTAATAAATATTTATCAATTTCAGGGCGAATATCTAAAAGATTAACTCCTGGTTCATTCATACTCTTTAATGTCTCATGCGGGATTAATTTACTAAATTTTTTAAGAGATTTTTGGAAAAAATATGTATTTCCTAACGCAATCACCGCTAAAGTCATATTTTCTTTAGGGAAATTGATAAAATAAATTTGATATTGATCAGCATTTATTTTTTGGATTTTTGCTCCAGAGCCTAAAGTTTCTTTTATTAAAATGGAAATTGCCGAAAAAGTTCCAGATAGAACAATTTCAGGGAATTTTTGTAATAATCCTACCGAATCCAAATTCCGACTATAAGATATTACTCCATTTTTATTATATAATATTACACTGTGAATTGGAAAGGGTAAATAATATATGTAATTTGGATGTAAAATATAATTTAAAACCATAAATATGCTTCCAAGTGTAGAAAAAATTATACTAACTTGAGAAAATAAAGAATATAACATTACATCTTGGATAAAAAAATTCCGAATGAAATAAAGTATTGCGTATATCAGAAATAATAACATTGCAATAAATTCTAATTTTGTTTCTTTAAGTTTAGCATTTTGGTTAACTTTTATTGCTATAATTAGTATTCTACTAAATGCAATTACTGCACCCAGCGACATAATTTTACTGCAAATTAAAAAACTTAGATCATCGGAGAGTAAATCAAATGATTTTATTAATGTAATTATAAACAACATCGAATTCAAGCCTAATAAAATAATATATGTAAACGCTTTTGGCCTAATGCTAATTAAAGCTTCAAAATGAAGATATAGAAAGAAAAAGCCAATGCTAATTAGAAATATACCATATAAATTTACTTTCATATCATTTTCTATAAACGCAATTATATTCCCAATTAAAGCCAAAATAAGTGCAGTAGTCAAGAATGGTGCAAAAAATTTTCTATTAATCCCTTTATAGATAAAAACTGCAAACATTATTACTAAAATTATATTAAGACTTTGCACTAAGTATGGATAAAATTGGAGTATCATTATTCCTTTATAGATAATATGATACCTAAATAATTTTATAATAATAGCTTAAATAAAAGAAAAACTAGATCAAATTGATTAAAAAACAAAGAAATTTTAACCAAATTTGTTCT
>JAUWMK010000072.1 GCA_030613185.1 Promethearchaeum sp. | reverse complement strand
CACCACAGCGTAGAGTTGATTTGGCATTAAAGTTGATTGTGCAAGGGACAGTAGGGCTTGCATATAATAACGTTAAAACTATAGACGAGTTATTGGCGAACGAGTTAATCTTGGCCGGTCGAAATGATACAAACTCCAGAGCGGTAAAACGCAAGGATGAGTTAGAACGCGTTGCAATTTCTGCCCGATAATTTTTATATTATCTTTTTTAATTTAACATTTCTATTTATTGCTATCAGTCTTGAATAATTCACGACTATTGCTTATATTGTCAATATCCTTATTGTCTTCATTTAGTTGGGAATCATTTTCTCAATTCATATGTATTAGAAGATCCTCTTATTCGTTTATGATTACTACTTTTTCCGCACTAATCACGTGCAGATTCTACCCAAAAATCTTCATCTAACATCCAATCTTCACTCATTTTGAATATCTCCGTAGAACTTAAATCCGTTAATGATTTCTAATGCTCTTGGTTTTGCAACATTATTTCTATAACTTTGCCAAGCCCCGATGCTCGGAGTCCACCTAAACCCATTACTTTTTAATTTTTGAATTGTGGCTCGATCCGGTTTATCTGGAAAGAATAATTGTAATCGGTTAGCCTCTACGTTGTCAATAATTTCTACTCCGTTAATCGTTTCCGAAGTGGTGTCTTGGGATCTCTGTATATTTAATTTTTCTAACCTTTCTTTTAATCTCCTAATATTTGCACCATTGTTTTTTAATTCGAATGAAGGAAAACCAATTCGCCCCATAAAATCTGGAACAAATAAACTATCTATTGATTTTTTTGAAAGTCCTTCTATCTTCTCCAATTCTTTGATTTTCTGCTCTTTACTCAGCTTTTTACTTCTAACGATTTTGTTTGCCCTTTTCATTCTCTCTTGAACGCTAGATAATATTTTAATTTTGGATTCAATCTTTTCAATGGTGGTGGGATCGTCGGATGAAATTATTTTACTTTTTATAAGTCCAAGTCTTTTTTTAATCGCTTTTTGAGCTTTTTCAATCCATTCAATACATTGAGTATTGATGATAAAAATAACTCCAAGAGTTATTTAATTGCTGTTGTTTAAAAGAGTAAAGATTAGATTATTGAATTCATTTTTATGTTCTTTTAAAACAAAACCTGTAAAAATTCGTTTATATAACCATCATATAGATGGAAATTCTGAAAATGATGAAACTGAAAATCTGATTTCTTTATGTAATTTTTGCCATGAAGACGCTCATCAAGCGCACTTCATATGAAAATATTGAGTTGTGTTGTAGATTTACAGAATGAAAAAATATACAAACCACAATCTAACATTCATTCAATCGAATAGGGTCGCTAACATCCAAAACTTAATAAAAAGTCAAATTGAATAAAATATTACTTATGAGGCAAAATGACTTAGTGTGGTGGAATTTCCAGAAAAAAATCCTTAATGGTCAATTTTGGAATGTAGAACAAACAAACTTAGCATCATCGAAATCTTTTGAATTTGGTCCTGAAATGATTTTCACAGGAAAAAACTATTTTGAATCTCCAATCCGTATCGTATTTCTGGGATATAATCCATTTTATAAAAAAGATGAAGAACTAGTTTTTACGAAGAAATGGATTGAAGCCTATTTTAAGAAATCAATAGATAACTTAGATTTCAGTGATTATGAAGAATTAAAAAGGATTCAACAAGACAACGTATTAAAATATGACTATATAACAGGGCAGGATGCAATTCCAGATTACACAATGCCAAAAATTATTGAAAGAGTATATAATTTGTACTCAGAATGTAAAAAAATCCAAGATCCTCAAATAATGAAGCAAATTCAAAGAAATTTGAATGAATTTACAACTCAGTCAATCGTATGGATGAATGCAATTCCATTTGAAGGCAAGGGAGAATCAGGCAATATTGATGGTTCGGTGGATAAAGCAATGTCTTTGAAGTATATTTCAGAAGCATTGGAGCTTCTTTCCCCAGATATTATTTTTGTGTTTCATAGTGATATTATGGAATGGTTTTTATTAACTAAGACCCAAAAAGTCATGAATTTTCAAACTCCAGATTGGAATTGGTTAGATACTTGGGAAAAAGTTGCTTTTCGCAAAAATTTGAAAGAGAAATGGATATATCTGTATCATTTTTCAAAGCGAAATGCACAACTCAAACCCATGGAAACTTTTATTGAATATCCTCTAGAATGGATACGAAAAATAAATGCAATTCAAAAATGGATGGATTAACTTCATTATTCTTTTGGGAATATGAAATCGATGATATCTTTAATTAAATTTTTATATTAGAATCACGATCATTTTTATTAGGCAATTTAGGCGGATTAATTATTTTGTCTTTTTGGATGCTATCTCATATAGAGGTAGCTTGATTTCAACCCGTGTTATTAAGGGGTTACTATTTTTCCGCATCATATTGGTGCGTTGTCCGCTAAATTGCCTTCTTTTTAGAAGATAAAAAAACAAACATAAAAAAATTAATACTAATCTATTAATATCATTATTTAGAGATATGGATGAATAAAATGAGAAAAAAAATAAAATCATTATTTCTCTTTACTTTAATATTTATATTAGGATATAGTTTAGGAGTCATCTGAAAATAACTTGATCAATTTACAAAACTGTTAAGTAACCCCCATTCTTCCTAAAACTTGTGCACCGCGATAAGTTACGCCATCCAAAGTAAATTCTTCGAGATCTCTTCTTTGCTAAATGAGCGACAACGGCGGATATGGGTGGCGTCAGAAGCCAGAAGCATTGGGTGGGGCGGTATCTCAATTGTTTCAAAATCAACAGGACTTTCCCGAACAACCATAGGCAAAGGCATCAAAGAAATCACATGTAAAGAAAGTTTTCATATAGATCGAATTCGGAGAACTGGGGGTGGGCGCAAGCGACTTGAAAAACATGATCCGACGCTTCGCTCTGACATCCTCGCATGTGTAGAGCCTACAAGTCGAGGAGATCCAGAATCACCCCTTCGTTGGACAAGTAATAGCTTGGTAAACATCGTCAAGGCTTTGAAATCACGGAATCCAACCCGTCAAGTGGGTGTTTCTGTCGTCCGTCGTATTTTGCATGAAGAAGGCTATAGCCTCCAAAGCAATCGAAAGATTAAGGAAGGGGGCACCCATCCGGATCGGGACCTTCAATTTCAAAATATTGCTCAAAACACCAGAAATTTCTTAGAGAAGGGAAATCCAGTGATCTCGATCGATGCCAAGAAGAAGGAACTAATAGGAAATTATAAGAATGGGGGCCGCGAGTGGAATCCAAAAGGAGAGCCGACAGCGGTGCAGGTCTATGATTTTCTACCTAAAGATGGGATTAAAGCGGTGCCCTATGGTATTTATGACATTGCTTGGAACAGGGGCTTTGTTAATGTAGGTGTATCCGCCGATACAGCGGTATTTGCGGGTCGATCTATTCTAAAATGGTGGGAAGAAGAAGGACACTGCCTGTATCCAGATGCCACTGAACTTTTAATAACTGCAGATGGTGGCGGCAGTAACGGCACCCGGGTTCGGCTTTGGAAGGTCATCGTCCAAGAACTGACGAATAAGATCGGCATCCCAATTACGATTTGCCATTATCCTCCTGGGACGAGTAAATGGAACAAGATCGAGCACCGTTTATTTTCTGCTATCACTATGAATTGGCGGGGGAAGCCTCTAAGGAGTTTAGATGAAATGGTAGAACGAATTTCTCATACCAAGAATAAAAGGGGATTGAAGGTCACGTGTCGAATGGATCTGACAAAATATCAAAGAGGTATCAAAATTTCTGATGATAGAATGGCGAGTCTTAACTTGGTACGGCAAGAATTCCACGGAGAGTGGAATTATTCCATGTATCCAAAAACATTATCAAGAAATTGATCAAGTTATTTTCAGATGACTCCTTAGTAGTCAATTTAGAAGAATTTCAATCAATAGAAGATAATAGAAATAACCAAAATCCGCTGGTTGAACCAAAACAGGCAGATGTTTCAGTTAATATTTCAAAAGTAGGAACATTCGGTGAGGCTTTTATAAATGGAACATATAATGAAGAAAATTATACACGTGCATTCGGTGTTTATGCTGTAGGTTCATATGTTTATGTAGCGTCCGAAAATGCTGGGTTAGTGATTATTGATATTTCCAATCTGAGCAATTTAGTAAAAGTGGGACAATCTAATGAATCAAATACGTCATTCCGTGGGGTGTATGTATTAGATTCTTATGCTTATATGGCAAATGGCTGGAGTGGAGGAATGACAATTATTGACATTTCCAACAAAACCAATCCAGTAAAAGTAGGGCAATTTGATGAAGGCGGATATACAGAAAATGTTTTTGTCTTAGGTTCATATGCTTATATTTCAAGTGGTTGGAGTTTAAAGATTATTGACATTTCTAATAAAAGTAATCCTATAAAAATTGGGTCATATAATAAAACGGGTTCAAGTATTAGCGATTTTTTTATTTCTGGGTCATACGCTTATCTTACTTATAATGCTGGGGACACCAGAAGTTTTGAAATTATCAGAATATCGAATCCTTCCAACCCCATAAAAGTGGGGGATTATTTATATCCTTCTTATGCATATAGCGTTCAGGTTTCTGGTTCTTATGCTTATGTGGCATATAGTGAGAAATTGTTCACCTTTGATATTTCAAATCCATCCGATCCATATAGAGTCTGTGAAATTGATTCTCGTGGTATATCTGATATTTTTATTTCTGGTTCTTATGCTTATGTGATTGGTAGCGGATTAAGATTTAATGACATTTCCAACCCATATAACACTAATACGATAATATGCTTTAATGGAATTGGTGGACCTCAACAAGAAATTCATGTTTCTGGTTCTTATGCTTATATTGCATGTTATGATGATGGTTTAGATATTTTACATATTGAGATTGAAGAAATACAAAGTGAACCCCCAATAGATGAAGGTGATGGTGAAGATGAAGAAAATGAAGGGGATACATCTAATACAATAGCCAGTTATGATTTAATTTTATTATTAAATACAACAAGCATAGTTTCAATTAAATTAATGTATAAAATACGAAAAAACAATAAAAACGCTAGATTTGTATAGGATTAAAAAACGAAATGTTTTCCAACTCCAAATTCACCTATGAAATTGGACCAAGAAATTTCCTTTATTTATGTCTGATTTTATAGATCAATCAATATGATCTACCATATTTTTTATACATTATCCATAAATAATAAATGAAAAATGGTAATAAAAATTAAAAATATAATCAAAGAGTGGTTTTTCCCTGAAAAAGATGTATTCATTTTTTCTTCAAAAGAAGAATTAATGTTTTTTAATATTAAGACTAAAAAAACAACTCGTTTACCTATTGATGGGGAATCCTTAGAACAATTAACAGTTACCGAAGATTATTTAATATATGGAGAAGAAGAGGTTGTACGAATATATGAATATCCGTCATTGCGTAAAATTCGGGATTCAACAATGTTCGATTTAACTCTTCCAACTGCTCAAATCACAAACTACAAGAATATGTTTCTGACGTATGGTGAAGATTATTCAGTTCTTTTGGTAAATCCATTAACCGATGAAATTGTTAGACAATTTCCATTACCGAAAGTTTTTCATATGGATGACATATTTTTATGCACATATAATTATACCCATGATTATCTAATTGCATTTGTCGAATATTTACCCTTTACTGAAGAAATAATCCCCAAGAAGTATAAGAAAGCTTGGGAATCTCGAAACAACTATATTAATTTTGATGAAGGGTATCAAGATAGTTTTTATGCCATTTGGAATTTTCATTCTGGAAAATTCTATGCAGCTATTGGTTCAGAATCTATCGATTATTCTCTACCGAAATTAACCGAAACAGAGTATCTTATTGTTGATAATAAAATTTTTGACTTAAAAGAGTTAAAACTTGTACATCAGTTTGAGCTTCCAGAACATCACTATCTAATAGGGGCTATCGGGAATTATCTTATTTCGTTACATGGCGGAAATCAGAATGAATTGTTATTTTATGACATGAAAGAGCAAAAACCACTTCATAATATAAAGACGAATTACAAGATAGGAACATTTGTAAATAATTCAAGATATGTTTGGGAATACAGGAATTATAAAGCAAGTGAATTTCCGAATATCATCGATTTAAAGACATTTTTAGCTAAATTGAAATGATGAATTTGAATAGGCGGAAAATTAAGCAGTTTACCTAGAATTCGTTGTTGTATCTCTTAAACGGAGTAGTAATTTAACTGTATTTAAATAAGTCATGAATATCCAATCTAAAAATTCTTTCTTTTCCCATCCTATTTTTTGAACTACACTGTGATGCCTGATTCCAAATTGATTGGCGATTTCGAATAACCGATTTTCATCATCTCGTGTTAAATTTTCGGAAACTTCATCACGAATGAGTTCTAAAATATCTGCTAATTCTCGAATTGCTTGTTTTTTTTCAATAAGACTTGCAGAATAATGAAGAAATTGTTTGATAGCTTGATTAATTTTATCATCAATGTTTGGATCTTCTGTTTCTGGAACCGTTGAGAGTAAATCTTCTACAGCTTCATCATTTAACTGCATGATAAATCCTCGTGCATCGAGTTGATACCCATCCTCGAAAATCGTCAGAAAATCTTTAATTTCTGATCTAAATTCGCTTTTTCCTTGATTATAGTCTCCTTCAAAAACATGAACGCCACAATTATCCCAACTATGATAACGAAATTTTGTAGGTTTGGCTATGAAATCAAATAAATACTCAATAATAGTAAAAAGAGTAGGAAGATCATAATTTTCAAAGGAAGATTCTATCGGATACAAATCCGTGCGTTTAAAAGTCTGAAAAAGATGTTCAGGTAATGATAATTTTAGATCTCCTGGATTATATCCATCATCGACACAATCATATCCAAATGCCGCTTTGAAATAATTCATCCTAGTAAATTTTAAATATACACCAAAAAAGCCTCGCTTTAAACCTTCAAAATCTAAAGGAGGAGGGGGAATATTTTCTCTTTGATGATAGTACTGTCTCTCCGACATTTTAGATCGTCGAATTCATTAGTATTTGAAGATTCATAAATTCATTGAAATGAGTCCTCTAAAGTAAAGAAAAATCTATTGAATCAAGAATTAAAGGAACAAGATATTTAATTTGATTGCTCTCTGTGTTTATCTAAAATTTCATTAAGTAAACAATTTGTTTTTAATCCTACTAAACCCAACTGTTGGAATGTATTATAGAAAATTATCTAAGTGAAAAATTTTTAAAAAAAATAAATTTCTTTTTTCCAAATCGCTCTATCATTTTTTCTATCCAAGGTACTTTTTTATTATGAATAATCAAATATTCTATTATGGAAAAGAATCAACGAAAAGAAAAATACAAATATACTGAAGTTAAAATTAATAGTATCAAAGGATTTATGGTATTTAGAAACATTTTAAGTGAAATACGCCAATTTTTTCTTTTTAGGGGTCAATTTAATGCAGAATGGCCACTAACATCTTCATTGGAAAGATTTTTTGATATTTATTCAGCTGAAATTGATACAAATTTTTTCATGAAATCTTTTGTCGAAGAAGCTGTAATAATAGAAGATATCAGAAGAAAGATAAAAAATTATGATGTAAATTTTGAAATTCCTCAAGGGGATGGTAAATATGCCCAATGGCTTTCCATTCTTCAACATTATGGAGGAAAAACTCGTTTTATCGATTTTTCTGAATCTTTCTTTGTTGCTTTATTCTATGCAATTTATGATGAAAACAAGGATGGAGCAGTTTGGATGATTAATTATATCTATAAACAATATATCAATTTGAATAAGTCGAATAAATTCGCAACACAAATATTTAACGAGGAAACATACTATGGTTTATTCTCAAAAGAAAGTAATGTTTTTTCTAAGTTTTTTAAGAGAGAAAATGTAAAGAAAAAAATGGAGAAAATGGAAAAGGAAAAGATTTATGGTTTGATTTGGTTATTTGATATTAATTTATCACGAAGAATGCAAAATCAACAAGGACATTTAATATGTGGTCTTAATTTTTTGAATTCATTTGAAGGAAATCTTTTCAATGTTCCATTTCAAGAAGTTTTAGAAGAAAAAAAGAACCCAAAAATTGTAAATATTAACAAATATACAGCAGAATCTATCAAAGAATATACCACAATTCTGCTTGAATCCAAAGTGATTAAATTAATAATTCCTGCAAGATTAAAATCTAAATTAAAAGATGAATTAGCACTTATGAATATTACATATGAAATTTTATTCCCAGATTTTTCAGGTTTAATACAATATGAATATTCAAAGAGATATACAGATATCAAAAAGCACCCATTTATCCAATAATTTATATAATAAATTTTGGAATTCTAATAAACAATATATCTTGAATCTCTTATGCTTATGACTTTTTTCTTATTTTCGACATACTTAAATTAATTTTCATCTTATTGTATTATTCCAAATAACCCACCAAAAAAAAAGAAAAAAAATAGGATGAAAAAGTAGATTATGGCTTTAAATATATAGATTGTTACTCAGTGGTAGGTTCTATTAAGTTATCAAAAATTTAGATCCGAAATGAAAATATGGTATTAATTGTAGAGGTCGGGGCCCATCATGCATGTAAACAATAAAATCTATTATCATATCCAAAGAAAAGACCCTAATCAGCCTTTTTGGAAAATTGGTGAGGTGTTAAAGGTCCCTACAGGAACTAAGAATAATTATATTGAAGGAATGTTTGATAAAGAATATTCCAGATATGCAGGAGAAAGATTATATTGGGATTCTGATATAGTTTGTCATTATTCTGCTGTTCAAATGGGTTTTGAAACCAAATCCTCAGAAATGGATAATTCTTTTTTTAATGCAGAAGGAATACTTAGAATGAGCTATATAATGATCAATCATTATCTTCGAGTATTACGAGAATTAATCTTTGAAAACGTAAGAGAGCGAAGTTACCCGCATCTCCTATCAAGATGGGGATGTATTTGGGTAATTCCTTCGAAAAGAAGTGTCGGATTCTGGATTAAAAAACTTGGAATTATAGATTTAAGTCAATGTAGGATATATAAAGTAAAATGCACAGGAGAAATACATCGAGGCCATGAGAAACATTTAGAGGTAGAATCCATGTCAGTTCCAACTATTGAAGAAAATGCTATGAAATATTGGACAGGTGTAGGAAAAAGCCCATCATATAAAGACGAGATAATTTTCTGTGGAAATATTGAATTCATTGAAGTTATAGATTATTTGAAATAATCTTCTTTTCTCAACACTATCAGGTATTTATTGGTAAATTTAAAAAAATCTGTATTTTTATCATATAATTATGAGCGAAACTGAAATCGAACAAACTAAAGATGTTTGGGTTTTATTTGAAAATTAAAATTATATAATTTCATTGATTGATATTCGTACAAAGTTTAACTAATTTATTAATAAATTTCTTGACTTCATGATAATTTTGTTTTTGATAAGCAAACATGATTTGATATGCAAGAAATTCTTTATATGGATTTAAAGTTGAAGGATGAGACTGAATTTTAGTTGAGAGAAGGTTAAAAATTTTATATTTATTCTTTAAATTCTGTTTTTCAATCCAATATAATATTAAAATCCAAAAATGGTCAATCTCCTGTTCATTCCATGATTTCATTTTATTATTAATAGTTTCTAATTTTTGGGATAATATATTATCCACATCAATATATTGTAAGTCAACCAGAGTGTAGAGCAGTGAAAATAATATTTGAAGATTTTTATATTCTGGATATTTTTTTAAATAATGAATTTCTCGCTTAATCGAGTCATTCCATCGTTTATCCACTGGTTCAAATAAATTATACCATAATTCTCCAATTCCAAAAAACAATCCTAAGTTTTTTTTTTCAGGCTCCAATACTGTTTCTAAGGCCATTCGATATGACATATTCTTTCCAAATAATATCCTAAATGAATGATCTTGATGAATTTCAGGATTTCGGTGAGCTATTGCATCTCGATGATCTACGTTAAGGTCGGAAAATAAATCTTTAAATTTTCCTTCATTGATAGTATTACAAAATTCGAGAATTTTTCTCTCTGAAATTTTTTTTTTGTAAGAATTTGGGTTGAATATTTGATATAGAGGACGCAAAATTTTGTTAAAAACAAGATAATAATTGGCCAAATAGATTGTGCGAAAAGTAGCTTTCATGATAAAATCTGGTTTTGGTTTAGATACTCCATTATAAGTTTGAAACATAATACAACTGTCAGTTATTAAAGAATACAGGTGTAATTTATCACTTTCTAACATTTGATTCCAAATATTATGGATTTTTTGAAAATCTATTGTAATTCCTTTTATTTTACTAAGTTCTTGATAAATAGGGTGTTTCATCAGATTAGTTTTGGAATAAACTTCGTGCATTTGGCTAAATTGATTCGTAAATTCAGATTTAATATTTCGAGTAAAATCATCTTTATCATATTCTTGAAGATATAATAGGATAAGGCAATTCACCAATATGTTTATATTTTTACAAAGATCAATACATTCTTTTATAGATAATGTTTTAGGATGCTCTTGATTTTTAATTTTTCTTAAAAATACAAATTCTTCCTTAATATAATCATAATAATACCATTGATGTGCCAATAGCGTTCTAAAATAAGGTTTTATAATCGTGTGTTGATATTTATTTATCAATTTCGTATCATCTTGGAAGAAAAAATGAATTTTCTTAGAATATGAATAAATTTTTTTTTTCAACAAATCAGGTATTAGAGGATCGATAAAATATTGAAGTATTAATTCAAAATCATGTATATAACTGTCAATTGCAATACTCCATTCAATTTTAATGAGATTATTGTGTTTCTGGATTAAATTCAATGGATTATTCATCACACGTAGAAATGAATCACTAAGTGTTTTTTCCCAATAGGGGTATTTTTTTGAGATTTCTTTACGTTTTAGCATAAATTGGTTTAATTTTTGTTGATTACTTAAAAATTGTTTAAATTTTGTTGCATAAATTGAACTTGATTCAATGCCAGGTAATCGGGACATAATATGATTTGCAAATGGAAAATTAGGATTATTTAACACCATTTTTTTCATTTCTTTTTGCATTTGGGGCATTATATTATTTATTTGATAGTGCATATATATGCGGGAAAAATTAGGAACAAATCCAAACTTTTGACTTTTTATTGGATCTGAAAAGATCTCAAATGCATAGCCTATTTGAGTATAAGATGTAAAGTAATAATGTTGGACAATTTTATATAAGTTGAGGAGTGTATCGTGCAATATTTTAGGTAACTTCTTAACTTGCTGGATCTCATTCGGAGTTAAGGGGATTTTCTTTTTTCCCATAATATTAATGACAAACTCTGCAATATATAATTTATGAAGGATAGAGAAATTACAACTTAATTTTTTGGAGCTCTGGGATCTTTTCATGAAGAAAGTGATACACCATTGTGAATAAGTCTTTGATTGCTTGATATGGTATGCTTCTTAATTCATGGGTTAAATCATTTCGGGTTTCTCGCAATGAATTATAGAGATTATATTCATTTTGACTTATTTTTATCTTTCAGATTTTGGTATTAAATATCTCTATTGTTACTCTGTGATAGATTTTAATAATTAATCAAAAATTCAGTCTCGAAATGAAAATATGGTATTATTTGTAAAAGGTAGGATATATCATGCATGTAAACAATAAAATCTATTATCATATCCAACGAAAAGATCCGAATCAGCCTTTTTGGAAAATTGGCGATGTTTTAACGGTTCCTACCGGAACCAAGAATAATTTTATTGAGGGAATGTTTGATAAAGAATATTCCAGATATGCAGGAGATGGATTATATTGGGATTCTGATATAATATGTCATTATTCTGCAGTCCAAATGGGGTTTGAACCTAAATTCTCAGCAATGGATAATTCATATTTTAATCCTGAAGGAATCCTTAGAATGAGCCATACGATGATCAATCATTATCTTCGAGTATTACGAGAATTAATATTTGAAACCATAAGAGTGAGAAATTTTCATCATCTAATCTCAAGATGGGGATGTATTTGGCTAATTCCTTCGAAAAAAGGTATCGGATTCTGGCTAAAAAATCTTGGAATTACAGATTTAAGTCAATGTAAGATATATAAAGTAAAATGCACGGGAGAAATCCATCGAGGCCATGAGAAACATTTAGAGGTAGAATCCATGTCAGTGCCCACTATTGAAGATAATGCAATGAAATACTGGGCTGGGGCAGGAAAACACCCGTCATATAAAGACGAGATAATTTTCTGTGGAAAAGTAGAATTCATTGAAATTATTGATCATTTGAAATCATAGATCAGTTGAAATATTCTTCTTTTCTCAAGACTTAAACTAATGAGAATTACATGATTGAAGAAAATATATTATAAAGGATTAAAAAAATATATCATCAATTAAAGTTTTTTTATTATTTCCTATTTTCTTAATAAATTTTCCATTCATTAGTCCAATTACTTTTCTCCCAAGGATTGTCACCAATATTTGAATGCTGAGATGTTGTTTCACAAATATAATATTCTTTTCCTCTATATTCATATTTATCTTCTCCCAAATATATATTGTCAGATTCAAGGTAGACAGCTGAAGCCATATGTCCTACTTTTTCGATTTCACCATCTGATACCTTACCAACTATAAGTAATACTTCAATCCCAACTGCTTTACACAGAGTAGAAAAGAGGATTGCATGGTCTTCACAATCACCTTGTGCATCAAATAGAGTTTCAAGAGGATAATTCACATAATTGCTTGTATTTTTTGTATCTTCATCTTTGGCATAAGGAATATTTCCAGAAAAATGTAATAAGGTCCGTGCTAGCTCAAATTCAGATGCATATCTCCCTGCTCTTGGATAAATTGCTTTATTGCATTCTTCTTTGATAAAAAAAGCAATTTCTTCGATCTGTTCAGTTATACAATAGTTAATCGGAGTTGATGGGCGGTTTTTTTGTACCAATGCCATAATATCTTTAAGATTTATTTGTATTCTAATCGATTCTGTCTTGATGGAACCGAAATAAAAAGAGCTTTCATTGATATAGTATACACTAAATTCAAAATGATTGTTAATGGTGATATAATTGAAGTTTTCGAAGCTCTCTTCCATTCTTTGATTTTTTGAATATTCATTAATATATAATCCTCCAATCACACCTGTTGATATTATAAAAAAGATAAGTAATATTGATAATGTTCCTTGTTTTGCCATGTTTTATATTTCACCCAATTATTGATTTGTAAGATTCGGATATTTCAAGATTCCAAATTTACAGGCTATAATGTAATTATATATCTCAAACATATAAATCTATCGAGATTGTTCAATATAGACCATCTTTAAGAACAATTTATAACCATTTTTAAACCTTATTTATAACCTACTTTAAAATCTACTTATATGGGCACTTAAAGGGCTATATTAAAAAATATGGTAAAAAATATTGGATATTGTAAATTACCTAAAAAATTTATAAGAAATATCTCAATTCAGGAATAAAATTTCATTGGAATTAAGAACTTACTCTTCAAAATTTTTTAAAATTGAAATATTCGTTAATTAAATAATTTTCATACTTTTTTTTTAAAATTTGATTTTTCAATTAAATTATTTTTGTCAATAAACAATAAAAGCAAATATTGAGTCTACTTTCACTTAGAGAAGATTCCAAACAAAAAACAATACTTGAAGCAAAATAAAGTTAAGATTATCAATTTAATTTTGAAATCCAATGAAGACGATGGGAAATAAGATATTCAATTGAGAGTTCTAATCAAGACAATTCTTTGAGTATATCTTGATAGATCTTCGATAGTTGAATAAAATCTCTCTCGCTTAAAGAAATATTATCATCAAAGTATTTTTGAAGATGGATGAAATTTCGATAATCTCTAATTAGTGAATTTACAATTCGCCAATTTCCTGCACTTATTGGAAATTTTGGAGTGCTTCGAGAATGATGTTCCATAAAATTGAGTTTCCCTTGAAAGTCTGATGGAACAGGAAGTAATTTTGAACTTAACCAATTATAAACCACATATTCGATGATACTCCCCATTTTGATAATAGCATCCTTAAATTCTCCCATTTGCTTCAATTCAAAAACCATATGATGTTCATGAAGTAATACCTGTTTATGAGGTGTATTAATAAAAATATCAATTGTCTCGTAATATTGTTGCAATATCTCTTTACCGTATTGAGTAATGCTAATAGAAGGGAGAATTTTGTCTCCTAGAGTATCCTTTCCTATCAATGTATCTGGAATTCCATTTGCTAATGTGTTTTTCATTTTGTCTATTACCTTTTTTACATCATAATTTGGGAATTTTTTTTCAAGTTGTTGTAGAATTACTTGAGCTTGAGTTATCTTATCATCCATTTCATCAATATACTTTAGAATTCCTATAATAATTTTTGTATTTGGTGCAGTAAAATCCTTTTCCCTTTCAATGAAACCTTTATCAAGTAGTGAAAAGAAAATTTTGTTTCGACTTGACCTATCGAGGGTATCCCAACCAATTATATCTACAAAATCCCATCTATTGTTTCCTCTATAATGTGAGTATTCATACTCAAATTTATCATAATGATCTTTTGTAAATCCCGGTATTTCAGTAAAACTTACTTCTGCAATGTCTTCTATTCCTTTTGCATAACCATTTTCAATAAATTTGTTCTTTAGTTCACTCAACTTTTTTTTCCTATCAAGTAATTTACTCATATTAGTTATCACCAGTAATTAATTCTCTAATTTGTATTATCTTACGCTTAGATTTGCTCGGATTATCATCATAAAGAGCTATACCAAGATCTACAACCTTATAATTGATTTCATTGTAGAATTCATCTAAAATAAGGTAATTTTCACTTCCATTATAAATCAAGATGTATTTTTCAATAGACGAATGTGCTTTACTCTGGGAATTAACTTCTCTAATAGCTTTTATAATTTCAGACTTT